>NZ_JAUZUS010000014.1:0-51684 GCF_031844145.1 Kocuria sp. PD6 | reverse complement strand
TCCGCGCCTCACACAGGCCGGGCACGGCGCCGTCGGGAGGCGCACGCCCCCCGCCAAGGGTGGGCGCCTCGATCACGCACTGCCGGCACAGACCGGCGCGGGTGGTCCTACGACTCGCAGCCGCAGGACTGCTCCTGTTCCCCCGCGCAGCAGTGGCCCTTGGAGGGAGCGGGGACGCCCAGGACCGGCGAGCGGTCGAAGAAGCCCTCGGGGCGCAGCTTGTACGCGACCGGGTGACCCAGGCGATTGGTGGGCTCGGCGCTGGAGACGACCCAGGTGCGGCCCACGGCCGCGTCGGCGTCCCGCACGGCCTCCTTCTCGGTGGCCAGCACGGTGCGCTTGCGCGTGAACGCGTTGCCGCGCGGGCTCACGTCCGAGGACAGGGACACGCGCACGGCGTCCTCCTCCTCTTCCAGGCGGCAGGGGCCGCCGTCGAGCGCGATGTCCAGGCGCGCCGAGAACAGGTGCTGGCGCCACGGCGCACCCAGCCTCGGTGCGATCTCGCGCAGCTCACCGCGTCCGGTGACCACCACGGGCGAGAGGTGGGTGATCTCGCCGACAGTCGCAGCCGAGCTCCAGCGAGTTGGCCCACTGGCCCACCAGGTACTCGCCGGCGTCGAAGTAGTTCTGCCAGGAGCGCACCTGGGATGGATCACCGTAGGGCACCATCATCTCCGCGATGGCCGCGCGGTCCAGGATGCGGCGCTTCTGCCCCTTCTCCTCGAACGCGATGTTGTGCAGCACCAGCCCCTCGCGCATGTCGAAGCCCAGGTCCAGGCTCCACTTCTCCCACTCCGCGTGGTTGCCGCCGGTCACCGTGAAGGACGGGCCCTCCGGCTGGATGATCTCGATGGGCTTCTGGGTGGTGCGCGTGGGCCCGATCAGCTTCGGGTCCGAGTAGTCGCCATCCTCTTCCGGGACGGGCACCAGCTCGAGGTCCAGCACCTGGTCCACCACGTGGTTGGTGACGTCCACGTAGGCCACCAGCCCGTCGATGGGGTCGCCCACGCGGGCTTATGCTCCTCCTTCTGCAGGAATGCAGGGGCGCGCAGCATCCGCCGCCCCTTCTCGTCCGGGTACTCGAACACGCCCGCGGACAGCGGTGTCACCCGGACCTTCTCCACGGGCAGGCCGCGGCACTCCAGTGAGGCGAGCCAGCGATCGTCGGTCGAGAGGATCTGCTCGACCATCTCGAACTCCTCCTCCAGCACCGGCAGCTCACCGGCCACGGAGGTGTCCCGCTCCACGACGGACTCCACCTCGCGGTTGGTCGCGGAGACGACGGGATCCTTCGCGGTGACCATGCGCCAGATCTCCGCCGGGGCCGGCTACGCCAACGGCGCCCTGAAGACCTACTTCGCGGACAAGGCGGACCTGCTGGAGGCCACCTGCACCCACGTCTTCGAGCGCACCAACGAGAGGGCGGAGCGCGCAGCCGTGGGGCTGTCCGGACTCGGCGCGCTGGTGGCGTTCTGCCGCAAGGTCATGCCCCTGGACGAGGCCAGCGTGGTCATGGCGTTCTGGCAGGGAGCAGCCCACGACCCCGCCCGCGCCGCGCGCAACAACCGCTACATGCACCGGGGGCGGGCAGGTCACGTACCCTACTGGGATGCGCTCGCCCCGCCCGCTTCCCGCCCGCCCCGACGACCACGACGACGGGCCACCGCCCGAGAGCCGCTACCAGCACCTGGACAACCAGGCCGTGCGCGCGTCCGCGGCCGCCCTGCAGCGCAGGATCTACTCCCGCTTCCCCCAGCGCAGCCTGTGGGAGGTCTGCGGTGAGCTGATCGCCCTGGTGGACGAGGTCACCGAGGGTGGTGGCATCAGCCGGCGCCGGATCCGCACCGCCCGCGCCCTGTCCCGGCTGGGCGTCCTGGTGGTGCTGCTCGTCTTCGGCACGGCCATCACCCTGGCGGCGCTGAGCATCTGGGCGGACCCGGACGCCCTCGGCCCGGTGGACTGGCTACCCCTGCTGGAGACGGTGGTCAACGACCTCGTCTTCGCGGGCATCGCCATCTTCTTCCTGCTCGCGGTGCCGCAACGCCTGGAGCGCGCCCACGTGCTGCGCGTGGTGCACCGGCTGCGCTCGCTCGCCCACGTGATTGACATGCACCAGCTCGTGAAGGTCCCGGAGCGCCTGCCCGCCGCCAGGGTCTACACCGAGGACACGCGGGAGGACGAACTGGCACTGACGCGCGCACAGATGACCCAGTACCTGGACTACTGCACGGAGATGCTCTCGCTCGTGGGCAAGACCGCCGCACTGTTCGCAGAGGACACCACGGACGCAGACGTGCTGGACGCCGTGGAGGGCATCGAGGCCCTCACATCGGACATGGCGCGGAAGGTATGGCAGAAGATCGCGATCATCCAGGAGCAGGGCGGCTGACCACCCACCGCGGGGGTGCCCGCCCCGCCGTGAAGACCTGTAGAGCCGGGAGCACCGCACAGGCCATGAGGCCCGCGACCGAGGAGCAGACCCCGAAGCCCGGGACGCACGCCAGCAGCACCATCAGACCGATGGCGGGTGCCCCCTCTCCGATGCCCGCGGCCACGAGCACGGGACGCCCGAATCGACGCAGCGGGCCGCGGGTCAGTGCAAGGCCCAGGGGAAGGACGAGCACGAGGGCGATCACCGTAGCCAGCGCCGTGAGGCCCAGGTGCTGCCAGCAGGCGGCGAGGAACTGCTCGGGGCGCCGGTCCAGAAACCCTCCCACGGGTCTGCCCCCTCTCTGCTCGACACGCCCAGACCCGTCGACCAGGGCTCGGCCGAGTGGTCAGGGTCGATTGGCCGCCCGAGGGGCGACGTGATGATTGGCCCATCACAAGGTGGCTTTTTGTTGACGTGCATCCATGTTTTTGTCGGATGTACTTGCGACAGTAACTATTTCTTAGGTAATATGTTGAGTATTCCGGCGGCCTCCTGGGCCGTCCCCCGACAAGGAAGTGGTTCCCGTGTCCCTGCTCATCCAACGCCCCGATCCCCGCAGCCTGCGCCGCCGCCCGGCGGACGACCTGCTCTCCGACGGCACCACCATGGGTGCCGTGGAGCTGCTCGTGAAGGACCTGGACCGGATGATCGCCTACTACTCCACCGGCGTGACCCTGGACGTCCTGCAGCACTCCGGGGACACCGCCGTACTGGGCCACGACGGCCGCGTGGTCCTGCGCCTGCGCCGCGTCATGGACCTGCCATCCTGGCGCCCGAACCAGGCGGGCCTGTTCCACACCGCCGTGCTCTTCGACGACGACGCCGCCCTGGCCCGCGCGCTCGCCTCGATGGCCCGTTTCGCACCGGGCACCTTCACGGGTTCCGCGGACCACCTCTACAGCCAGGCCTTCTACTTCACGGACCCCGAGGGCAACGGCGTGGAGCTCTATGCCGACCGCCCCCGGGAGACCTGGCAGCGCGAGGCGAACGGCCTGCTCAGCCTGGCCTCCAACTATCTGGACCCGAACGAGTTCCTGCGCACGAATCTGTCCCTGGAGGCGCCACAGCCGACCACGGCACCGGCCTCCACGCTGGGTCACGTCCACCTGCAGGTGGGCGACATTTCCACCGGGCGTGAGTTCTACGTGGACACGCTCGGCTTCGAGGTGATGAGCGACGCCGGGTCCGCCCTGTTCATCTCCGCCGGCGGCTACCACCACCACATCGCTCTGAACACGTGGAACAGCGCGGGCGCCGGTCCGCGCGCCGCGTCCCTGGGCCTGGGCCAGGTCAACATCGACCTCCCCACCGGCGAGGACATCGCCGCGCTGGAGGAGCGCCTCACGGACCACCGCGTGGCCACTCGCCACGACGGCGCCGTGCTGCGCTTCGAGGACCCCTGGGGCACTCTCATCCAGGTCGCGCAGGCCCCCGAGCCGGGCGTCGCCTGACACTGCCCGCCCCGTAATGTCGGCTTGTTACAGTCGCCAAGGAAAAGGCCCCGACCGGCCACCACACCACCGCAGGAGGTTCCCATGAGCCAGCACGCACCCACCACCGCACGGATCGCCGGGATCGAGCAGGAGATCTTCCGGCTGAACCTGGGCGGGAACACGTTCGGGTGGACGAGCGACGAGCAGCAGTCCTTCGACGTCCTGGACACCTTCGTGGCCGCGGGCGGAAACTTCGTGGACACCGCCGACATGTACTCCGTGTGGGCCGAGGGCCACGAGGGCGGGGAGTCCGAGACGGTTCTGGGGCGCTGGTTCGCGGCGCGCGGCAACCGTGACTCCGTGGTGCTCGCGACCAAGACCGGTGCGCACCCGCGGTTTCGCGGCCTGGCCCACGACACCGTGGTGGCTTCTCTCGAGGCGTCCCTCGATCGGTTGCAGACCGGCTACGTGGACCTCTACTACGCACACTATGACGACGCGGACACGCCCATCGAGCAGCAAGTGGAAACCTTTCACGAGCTCGTGGACTCCGGGCGCGTGCACGCGGTAGGGCTGTCCAACTACTCGCCGCAGCGCATGCGCGAGTTCTTCACGGTGGCCCGCGAGCGCGGCTTGGCGGTGCCCGCGGCCATCCAGCCGCAGTACAACCTGGTGCACCGCCGCGATTTCGAGCGGGACTACGCCGCGATCGCCCGGGAGTACGACGCTGCCGTGTTCCCCTACTTCGCCCTGGCCTCCGGCTTCCTCACGGGCAAGTACCGCACCACCGAGGACCTCGAAGGAGCGGCCCGCGAGCAGATGGCCCGGGAGTACGTCTCCCCCGAGGGTTTCGCGGTTGTGGAGGAACTGGTCTCCGTGGCGGACAGGCACCGCGCCGAGCCGGCAACCGTGGCCCTCGCGTGGCTGCTCGCCAAGGGCGTCACCGCACCCATTGCTTCCGCATCCTCCGCCGCGCAGCTGTCCTCGCTGGTGGCGGCGCCCGCACTGCACCTGGGCGCGGACGACATCGCCGCACTGGACCGGGTGTCGCAGCCCTTCGCGTGAGGGGACGCTGGGTGCACGCAGCAGACGCCGCGCGGCGGCGTCATGATCGTGTCGCTGATAGCGGAACCGGCGGGGACACCCTTGCCAGGGAAAGTGCCGCGGTGCCACAGTGGAACCACCAACCAAGAGAAAGGATTCTCGACAATGGCTGAATTATCCGGCAAGAAGATTCTCGTTCTGGTGACCAACCAGGGCGTAGAGCAGGACGAGTTGAAGGTGCCCCTGGAGAAGTTGCGGGCCGACGGGGCGGAGGTCACGGTGGCCGCCCCCGAGACCGGCGAGGTGAAGTCCCTCGTGGGCGACTGGGACCGGGGGGAGACCTTCCCCGTGGACCAGACCATCTCCAGCGTCAACGAGTCCGAGTACGACCTGCTGCTGCTGCCCGGCGGCACGCTCAATGCGGACGCCCTGCGCCTGAACGAGGACGCGCAGGAGATCGCGAAGGCCTTCGCGTCCTCTGGCCGCCCAGTGGCCGCCTTGTGCCACGGCCCGTGGCTGCTCGTGGAGACCGGCGTGGTGGACGGCAAGACCCTCACGTCCTACGCGTCGCTGAAGACCGACATCACCAATGCCGGCGGCAACTGGGTGGACCAGGAGGTCAAGGTGTGCCCCGCCAACGAGTGGACCCTGATCACCTCCCGCGACCCCGGTGACCTTGAGGCCTTCGTGGGTGCGATCAAGGAGCAGTTGAGCATCTGATCCCCTCTTTGCACAGATGCACAGTGGGCCCCGCCGGATCCGGCGGGGCCCACTGTGTCGTTGGGGGCAGTGTGCGGTGGACCGCTGTCCGTGGGGGTGGTGTCGGACCGGCGAGGGTGCTGCGGATGAGGGCGTCGGCGGGTGCGCACAACTTCTGTGCTGCACCACGCACATCAGAACCCCGATTTCGCGTCTTATCGCAGCACAGATGTTCCCCGAAATGGGCGGGCTCGGCGCCCGTTAGCGGCCCAGCACCTCCCGCAGCGCACCCAGGATCAGCGTGACCGACTCCGGGGCGGCGTTCGGACCCATGAGCCCGATGCGCCACACCGTGTTCGTGTACTCCTTCACACCGGCGCCGATCTCGATGTCGTACTTCTCGAGCAGTTCCCTGCGCACCGCGGCCGAGTCCACGCCCTCCGGCACCTTGACCGTGGTCAGTTCCGGCAAGCGGTGTCCCTGCGCCGCGAACAGTTCCAGGCCCATGGCCTCCAAACCGTCCTGCAGCGCGCGGCCGGCGGCCTCGTGACGCTCGCGAACGGCGTCGAGCCCCTCGTCGAGGACACGGCGCAGACCCGCCTCGAGGGACGCGACCATCGCCACGGGCGCGGTGTGGTGGTAGGTGCGACTGGAACCGGAGGCCTCCCCCACGTAACCGCCCAGCATGCCGAGGTCCAGGTACCACGAACGCGGCTTCTCGACCCGGCGCTGCCACGCGCGCTCGGACACCGTGAACGGCGCGAGCCCCGGAGCCACACCCAGGCATTTCTGGGTCCCGGCGTAGCCGATGTCGATACCCCACTCGTCCGCCTTGAGCTCGATGCCGCCGATCGAGGTCACGGCGTCCACGAGCAGCAGTGCGTCACCCTTGATCCGGCCCAGGGCGGCGATGTCCGAGCGCACGCCCGTGGAAGTCTCCGCGTGCACCGCCGCGATGATCTTGGGCGAGGGGTGGGCCGCGGCGACCTTCTCCGCGTCCACGGCTTCGCCGAAGGGGAAGTCCACGCGGATCACGTCCGCGCCGCACCGGCAGGCGACGTCGCACATGCGCTCCCCGAACAGACCGTTGACCGCGATCACCACCGGATCCCCGGGATTCACGAAGTTCACGAACGCGGCCTCCATGCCGGCCGAACCGGTCGCGGAGAGCGGAAGCGTGCGGCGGTTCTCGGTGCCCCACACCGCGCGCAGACCGTCGCACGCGCTGTCCATGATCTCCAGGAACTGCGGATCGAGGTGGCCCAGCAGCGGCCGCGCCAGCGCCTCGGTGGCCTCCGGATACGGGTTGGTGGGGCCGGGACCGAACAGATGACGGACGAGAATCTGGCTCATGACTGGGTCTCCTTGCTGGCACCGCCGCGGCGGACCGGGGTTCGCCCGCCGATCGTGCGGGCCCATCGGACGTGTCCTGGATTACGTCCAGCGTAGGCCCAGGCCCCCGGGCCGCGCGATTCACCGCCCGGTGGGTATCACCGACGACGCCGCTCGGGTTCCGTCGTACGTTACCCGGCGGCACACCTCAGTTCCCGCTGGGTGCCACCGGGCGGCGTGGCAGGAAGATGGCGGCCAGGACGATCGCGATCACGATCAACGCACCGATGCACAGGGTCGCCCCGCCCCAGCCCGCGCTCGTGAACGCGATGCCGGCGGCGTACCCCAGCGCGGAGGAGCCGCCGTAGTAGAAGAGCGTGTAGAGGGAGGACGCCTGGGCCCGCCCCTCGGTGGCCATGGCGGGAACCCATCCGTTGGCCACGGAGTGCGCCGCGAAGAATCCGGCGGTGAACACCAGCAGCCCCGCGACGATCACCGGCAGCCACGGGACGACCGTGAGCAGCAGACCGCCCAGCATGATCAGGGCCGCGGCGATCAACACGGGGCGGCGGCCGAAGCGATCGGCGAGGCTTCCCGCCCGCGCGGAGGACCACGTCCCGGAGAGATAGGCCAGGAACAGCAGGGACACCACGCTCTGGGGCACGTTGAACGGTTCATCCCCCAGGTGGAAACCGATGTAGTTGTACACCGCCACGAAACCACCCATGAGCAGGAACCCCTGCAGGTAGAGGGTTACCAGGCGCACGTCCTTGAGGTTGACCCACAGGTGCGCGATCATCCCCTGCTCCCCCGTGAGCCGCACGGGCTGGGGCGTGAAACCGCGCTGACGCGGGATCAACAGGATGAAGGTCACGGCTGCGGCGGCGGCGATCAGCGCGACGACGCTCGTCCCCACGCGCCAGCCGAAGAAGTCCGCGAGCGGGGCGGCCACGATGCGCCCGGAGAGCCCTCCCAGACTCGTCCCGGAGATGTAGGTCCCGGCTGCCACGGCCCCGTAGCGCGGATTGACCTCTTCCGCGAGGTACGCCATGGCCACCGCGGGAATCCCGCCCAGAGCCACGCCCTCCAGGATCCGTAGGCCCACGAGGGATTCGAACGTGGGCATGACGTTGATGAGCACGCCCAGGACGGCGGCGCAGCTGATCGCGGCGACCATGGCGCAGCGTCGTCCCCAGCGGTCCGAGACGAGCGACCACGGGATCACCCCCACGGCGAGACCCAGCGTGGCGGAGGAGACGGCGAGCGCGGCCTGGGCGGCGTCGATGTCGAGGTCCTGGGCCATGATGGGCAGCACGCCCTGCACGGAGTAGAGCTGGGCGAACGTGGCCACGCCGGCGCACAACAGAGCCACGAGGATCCGTTTGTATCCCGGACTGCCCCTGTCGTACCCCTCCCACACCCTGCGTGACGATCCCATACCCGGGTGCACCTCCTGCTGCGACTGTCCTGCCCGGGCAGCTGCGTCTTCCCGGCCCCGGCCGTACCATGCGTGCACGACCTCGGCCAGGGTACGCCCGGTGCGCGCCCGAGCCCGGGCCGCTCCCGCGCGAGGTTTCCGTGCGACGTCGTGCAGGAGTCACGCGGAAGCGGCGGCACCGCACCCGGACACGACGACGCCCGTGTCCTCCCTCGGGAGGACACGGGCGAACGGTCATTGTGGCGCGGGGCACACCGCTCCGCGGGGTGTCAGGAACCGGCGACGGTGGAGGCGAGCCGCTCGAGGGACTCCTCCAGAACCTTCTCGCCGAAGAGCGGGAAGCTGATCTTCTTCGTCACCTTGGGGTTGGCGTGCTCCCACGAGTAGGTGAGGGTCACGGTGGTGGAGTCCGAGCCCTCGGGCTGCAGCTCGTACACCCATTCCCAGCCGTTGTCCTCCACGGAGGTGCCCTCGGGGCAGGGCTTCCACGCGATGAGCTTGTTGGGGTCCAGACCGGTGACGTGGTTCTCCGTCTTGTAGTCCCCGCCCATCATCTCGGCGTGCATGTTCATCACGAAGACGTCGCCGACGTTCTGGATGCGCTGGTCCGTGCCAGAGATGACGGTCCCGGAGGCGTCCAGGCTGGGGTGTTTGGCGGGCAGTGTCAAGATCTCGAAGATCTCCTCCGCCGGGGCGTCGATGAGACGACTGACGGTGATGGACTTCTCACTCATGGCATACCTCCTGATTGACGATGCTGATGGTTTCTACGTTAGTCACGGGAGAGGGAGGCCCTTCAAGCGTTTTTGCGATGGGCGAAACGGGCGCGCGCCACTCCGATTCCTCCCGCGGCAGTGAGAGCGTCCGCAGGTGATGCGCGAACCCGAGCTCCGCACGTCCTTCGAGCCGCCCCGACGTCACCGCACGGATCCGGTCCGTGGCCTCGACCCGTGCGCCCACTCGGTGCAGTGCAGCCAGCAGGGCTTCGTCCTCACTGCACGCCAGGGGCGGGAAACCGCCCGTGTGCTCGTAGAACGAGGCGCGCACACCCATGTTCGCCGCGTGGATGTGCGGGTGGCTCTCTACGAGCGTGTGTTCGCGCTGCCACAGCTCGTACACGTGCGGCGGGCACTCCGTCGGATCCGGTTCCACGGTCCCGAGAATCGCATCCACACCGGCGCCCGCGCGCTGCACCTGGTAGCGCAGCCAGTTCTCGGGCACCATCGTGTCCGCGTCCGTGGAGGCGATCCACTCCGGGTCCGACGCCGCGAGCGCCTGCCGGGCTGCTGCGGCGCGCGCTCCCCCGGCGCTGTGCCATTGCCCCGAAACGATCTCCAGTCGGGCTCGGCCACCGTCCCGGTTCGACACCGCCCACGCCTGGCGCGCGCGCTCCACCGTCCGGTCCGTGCAGCCGTCCGCGGCGAGCACGACCGTGACCTCGACGTCGCCCGTCCCCACAGCGCGCGGCGCCCCCCGCAAGGGCGGCATGGCATCGATTCGGGACGTGCCGGGAGCGGGCCCGGCGACGTCGTCGGCGGATGCCCACTCGGACCGTGCGAACGACGGATCATGACCCAGCCCCGCGATCGCACCGGCGACCGACTCGAGGCACCGGCCCACGCGGTCCTCTTCGTTGCACGCCGGGATGATCACGGCGATCCGGCGGATCACGTGTTCCCCGCGGGAACGGGCGCGAAGACCTCGATCACGAAATCGGTTTCGCGGTGGCTCAGCACCCCGCGCAGCCCGGGAGTGCGCCGAGCCTCGCGGTGGACGTCCGCGCCGTCGAGCGGCCAGTCCGCGATCGGGTGCCGCCAGTGGCACAGCACGAGGTGCCCGCCGTCCGCGAGCGCCGCCACGCAGCGGCACAACAGCTCGCGCCATTGCTCGGGCGAGCAGAAGTACCCCATTTCGCTCACCACGATCAGCTCTCGCGGGGACCAGTCCTCGTCCCAGTCGCGCGGCAGCACGGCGCTGACGAGTTCCACGTTCGGCACGCCCTTCCGTTCGAGCCGGGTGCGGGCGGCGCTCAGGGCGACGTCGCTCGCGTCCACCGCGGTCACGGAACGCGCGCGCCGGGCCAGTTCCACCGTGAGGGCGCCCGTGGAGCACCCCAGATCCAGGACGCTGCCGTAATGCTCCCGCGGCAGGCACGCGAGTAGCACGTCCCGCTTGCGCCGCTCGTACCACGAGGTGTCCACGGCCCAGGGGTCCGCGCTCGCGGTGTGCACACGGTCGAACACGGTCCGCTGATCGGGCGTGCCGAGCACGAAAAACTCGACCGAACGATCGAAGTGTTCGAGCACGTGGGGGCCTAGGAGCACCTCGTCCCCCCGCCGGTCGGACAGCGGCTGCACCTGGGTCACGTGGTGGGCCAGGGCGGAGCGCTTGGCAGCGCGAGCGGCGTCGTCCAGTGGGACCCGCACGAGCCCGCGCGGCAGGCGCGTGGGGGAACCCCAGTGCCAGAACCACACGGGGTACTGCAGGCAGCGCACCCCCCGCGCCCCGGCGGCCGCGACGACCGTGCGGGCCAGGACCTCGTGGTCGGTGTGCCCGTCCTCCTCCCACGTGACGATCACCAACGGCTGCTCCCCCTGCTCGAGCCATTCGAGATGACGGGCCACCGGCTCGGACAGTTCATCCTCGGTCAGGCCGCCGTCGGTCAGGGCGAGGTACTCCGGCGGGGTGTCCATGCTGGTCAGGGTGTGCACCGCGGCGGCGAGCTCTTCGTGGCGCAATGCGGCCAATCGTTCGGGCGTGTGGGTCGGTGAATCCGGGTGGGAGTTCTCCCCCAGGGTCGCCACGACCACCCGCACATCCGCTCCCGCGTCCGCGAGCCGGTGCACGGTGCCGCCGGCCCCCAAGGTCTCGTCGTCCGGGTGGGCCGCGAACACGACGACCCGGTCCACGCCGGTCAGGTCCACCTCGGGGGCGCGGTGCAGAGCGCCGCAGCGGGCCCAGTCGGCCTCGGGCGTGCCCGGATCACGGTGGTCGAAGCTCACCACGGGGTCTCCTCCGACCCATCCTGGACCAGCTCCAGCAGGGTGCGTCCGAGGGCGGCGGTGTCCCGCTCGGCGTGGTCCTGGCGGATGTAGACCTGCAGGGACTCGACCCGCCGCACGTGTGCGGGGTCCCCCGTGAGCGGACCGGGCCCGGTGGCGCGGGAGACCACGCGGATCACGGTGTCGGCGGCGTCGGCCACCGTGCGGCGCACGCGCAACGCCCATGCGGCGCCGTGCTCACCCGTGGCCTCGCCGCGGTCCACCGCCGCGGCCGCACGGTCCAGGACGGCCTGAGCCGCGCCGAGCGTGAGGTCGAGCTGCCCGAGGGCGGTGCGAGCGGCGTCGTCGACGGGGCGTGCGGGGCGCACGAGTTTGCACCACAGCAGATCCGCGACGGACTGTGCGCCGCCGAGCCACACGGCCGCCACGCCCATCCCGCCCCACGCGAAGCCCGGGCGGGTCAGGTACCACTCGTCCGCGCCGAGCGGTTGCGCCGGAACGCCCTCGAAACGGACGGGTACCGTGACGACCTCGGCGAGACCGCGGGACGTCCACCCCGCGGCGGCCTCGGGCCGGAATCCCGGGTGGTCCGTGGCCACGACGAACGCCCGACGGTGTCCCGTGGGTTCCCCGACCTCGTCGGTGACGTGCGCGGTCACGACGGCGCGTGAGACGGAACCCGCGAGCGAGCACCAGGGCTTGGTCCCGGTCAGGGTCCAGTGCGGACCGTCGGCGGCGTCGTCATCGGCTGAGTGCGCAGCGGACGACGGCGTGGCCAGCAACGGCTCGCCCGACCCCTCCGCGGCCCACACGCCCCACGTGTCGCGGTCGGTGATCAGGTCGGTGCGGCCCGCCTGGCGCAGGATGGCCAGGGCGTCCAGGTGGGGTTCGATGATCCTCGCGTACGCGAGGTCCATGCGGCCCAGTGCGCTCAGCTCGCGCCACAGTTCACGCGTGGTGCCCTCCCCCGGGGCGGGCAGGTCGCGTCCGAGTACGCGCGCCTGGTCCAGTGCGTGATCGACGAAGCGTTGCACGGCCCGGGGATCGGCCGGAGCCGCGGCGGGGACGGGAAGTTCTGGGTGCTCGGACACCCCATCAGCCTACGTGTCGGGGCGGACACCCACCCCACCTTTTCAGCGGTAGGCCACCTACCATGAGGGGAGTCGATTGAAGGGGACAAGGCATGTTCACGGTGGATCCCGCCGCTTCCACACCGGTGTACGAACAGCTCGTGGAATGCGTCCTACGGGACGTCTCCTCCGGGGAACTCATGGTGGGTGACCGCATCCCACCGGTGCGCGCGCTCGCGTCCGAGCTGGGGCTGTCCGCGGGCACCGTGGCCAAGGCTTACCGGGAGATGGAGACCCACGGCGTGATCGAGACACGCGGGCGCAAGGGCACGTTCATCGCGCAGGGCCGGGACGACCGCGACGCCGCCGCGGCACGCGCCGCCACCCGGTACCTCGACGAGGTGGCCGGGCAGCTGCACTACTCCCCTGAGGAGTGCATGGCGCTCGTGCAGCACGCGCTGCGCGCCCGTTCGGAGGGGTGACAGCGGCGGCGTCGTCCATGCCTCGGACGACGGCGCCGCCAACCTCACTTCTCGGCCTTGCGCTCCCCGTGCCGGACCACCAGTGCCAGCAGGAACGCGGCAAGGCAGAACACCGCGAGCAGGGTGAGCCCCACGAAGTAGGAGTTGCTCTCGGGGTCGTAGGTGGCGCCCATGACCAGCGGCGGGAAGTAGCCGCCCAGACCGCCGGCCGCGGCGATCACGCCACCCACGGTGCCCACGTTCGCCGCCGGCGTCGCCCGGCCAACCCACGCGAACACGCCGCCGGTGCCGAGGCCCAGGAACAGTGCCATGAGCAGGAACAGTGGACCGTAGACGTGCTCGCCGCTGGGCTGGAACGCCACGAGCACCGCGCACACGATGGTCCCGGCCAGGGACAGCAGCGTGATGACCTTGGGCCCGAGCTTGTCCGCGAGGGTGCCGCCCACGGGGCGGGCGATCACGGCCGCAACCGCGAAGCCCGCGGTACGGGTCCCGGCGGCGGTGGGGTCGTACGAGTAGACGTTGGCGAGGTACGTGGGCAGGTAGTTGGAGAACGCCACGAACGCGCCGAAGACCACGGCGTAGAGGAAGCACAGCTGCCATGTGACCTTGAGCTTGAACGCCGCCTTCAGCTTCGGCACCACCGGCTCCACGGGGACACCCGCGCGCGCCGGGGAGTCACGCAGCATGAACCAGCACAGCACAGCACTGATGGCCACGATCACGGCGATGATCACGTGCGTCGCGAAGTACCCGGTGGCCGCCACGAGCCGCGGGGTGAAGAAGGCGGAGACCGCGGTGCCCACCATGCCGGCACCGAACACGCCCGTGGCGAAACCCTTGCGGTGGGACTCGTACCAGGCGGAGCAGAACGGGATGCCGATCGCGAAGACCGTGCCCGCGATGCCCAGGAAGAACGCGACGACCACCAGCAGCGGGAAGTTGTGCATTCCCCCCACCACGCCGGTGAGCAGCACGAGCGGCGCGGTGATCCCCAGGATCACCGTGAACATCAGCCGCCCGCCGAACTTGTCGGTGAGCGCACCCACGGGAACCCGGGCGATCGAGCCCACGAAGATCGGCATGGCCACGAGGATCGCGGTCTGCCCGGGACTCAGGTGCATGTCGTTCGCGTAGCGCTTGGACAGGGGCCCCACGATGGTCCACGCCCAGAAACCCACGGTGGACGCCAACGTGGCCAGGATGAGGTTCCTGAACTGGCCCTGTTTCAGGTTCGGTGCGGCCTCAGCGGCGGGGACGGCGGACATGACTCTCCTCAGGGGTGGGGCGGGAAGGGGCCGGGTTATTTGACGCGCGTGGAACCGGAGCGTTCGCGCGGGGGCCGCGTGCGGCGTCGTGAACTGGCGCGGTCCTGGGTACCGATGGGCTCCCAACCACGGCGGTAGTTCACGGAACCGGCACGCGGGGCATTACCCCGCGAGCGGTAGACGATGTACGGGCGGAAGAGGTAGTGCAGCGGCGCCGTGAAGGCGTGGACCAGACGGGTGAACGGCCACACCGCGAACAGGGCCATGCCCCACAGCACGTGCACGTGGAAGCTCGTGGAGGCGGCGGCCATGGCCCCCACGTCCGGTTGCAGGATCCACAGGGACCGGAACCACGGCGACACCGTTTCGCGGTAGTCCACGGTGGCCGGGTCGAACACGGACAGCACCGTGGTGGCCAGACCGGCCAGGATCGCGCCGAGCAGCATCACGTACATGAACTTGTCGTTGGCCGTGGTGGCCATGAACACGGGCCCGGTCCGGCGACGGCGCACGATGAGCATCACGATGCCCACGAGCGTTCCCACACCGGCGACCGAACCGATGGACAGCGCCAGGAAGTGGTAGGCGTGCTGGGACAGACCCGCCGCCTCCGTCCACGACTTGGGGATCATGAGCCCCATGATGTGCCCCACGAGCACGGCCAGGATGCCGAAGTGGAACAGCGGCGAGGCGATGCGCAGCAACCGGGACTCGTAGAGCTGGGACGAGCGCGTGGTCCACCCGAACTGGTCGTACTTGTACCGCCAGATCAGCCCTCCCACGAGGGTCAGCATGACCACGTACGGCAGGATCCCCCACAAGAGGGTGTCGATCACGTTCACTGGTTTCCTCCGGTCATGGGCAGCAGGCGGGGGTCGTAGGCCTCCAGGCCCACGGCCTCGGTGGGCGGTCCGTAACCGGCCATCCGGGCCACGGCTGACTCGTCCTCGGGCGACGGCCCGGGAAGCGTGGAGCACACGAGTTCCACGGCGCACGCCTGGGGCAGGTCGTCCCGGATCAACGCCAGACGCAACAGCTCCAGGGACGGGCGGTAGCGCTGCAACAGCTCGAAACCGTCCTCGCCGGAGACCCGCGCGGCGAATTCGAGCACCACGGGCAAGTGGTCCGGCAGTTCCTCGTCCCCGAACTCGCACCCGTGCGCGCGGTAGACCTGTTTGAACGCGGACAGGGCCTCACCGCGACGGCGCGTGTCACCGTCCGTCCAATAGGTCAGGTGCAGGCTGTGGCGCCGAGACAGGTCGAACTCCTGGACGTAGTCGCCCTGGATCTCCCGCAAGTCCGATTCCCGCAGCCACCGGATCAGGGGTGCCACCTGCTCGGGGTCCACGCCCACCTCGGTCAGCGCCCGTTCCACGAGGGGCAGCTGCTCGATCACCTCGGGGCGCGGGTAGCTCAGCAGCAGGGCCGCCGATTGGCGGATCACCGCGGAACGCTGCGGGTTGCGGTCCCGGTACCCGGGCACCTCCACGGTCCCCTTCCCGGCCCTACCCAGAAGGCTCGACAGCAGCCCCATCACCGGCCCCCGCTCGCCCCGGCGGTGCCCTGGTCCGGTCGCGAACCCGGGTTGTCGGAGGTCGCCGCGAGCGACGCCGCATCTCGCTCCGGTTGCGCCGGGAACAGTCCCGCGGGGGTCCCGTTGCCGTCCCAGTTGAGCAGGTTCACGCGACCGGCCAACTGGTCGTTGCCCGTGGGGTCCTCGCCCGTCTGCCGTGCCCGCAAGGCTGCGAAGTTCTCGACGGCGACCGGCATGGGTCGGCCGGAGGCCTCACCGAACACGCCGGTCTGACCCATGCCCGGGCCGCCGTCCACGTCCAGGGAACACCCGATCTCCTCGAGGTTGTGGGCGTCCTCCACGTGGGCGGCGGGGATCACGTAGCGCTCGTCGTACTTGGCGATCGCCATGAGCCGGTACATCTGGCGGATCTCGGAACCCGTCATCCCCACGGCCTGGGCGATCGACTCGTCCGGTTCGTCCCCGAGCGTGACGTTGCGCATGTAGGCGCGCATCGCGGCGAGCTTACGCAGCACGTGGGTGACCAGCTCGGTGTCCCCCGCGGTGAACAGTTCTGCGAGGTACTCCACCGGGATCCGCAGGGACTCGATGGCGCCGAACAGGTTGTCCGGGTCCTCGCCGTCGTGGCCCTGTTCCTTGAGCAGGTCCACGATGGGCGACAGCGGCGGGACGTACCAGACCATGGGCATGGTGCGGTACTCGGGGTGCAGCGGCAGGGCCACGCGCAGGGTCTTGGCGAGTGCGTACACAGGCGACTTGCGGGCCGCCTCGAGCCAGTCCTCGGGAATCCCGTCCCGGCGAGCGGCGTCGATCACCTCGGGGTCGCTGGGGTCCAGCATGAGGTCCAACTGGGCCTCGTAGAGGTCCTGCTCGTTGGGCGTCGCGGCCGCCTGGGTGACCTTGTCGGCGTCGTACAGGAAGATGCCGATGTAGCGCATGCGCCCCACGCACGTCTCCGCGCACACCGTGGGGATGCCCACCTCGATGCGGGGGTAGCAGAACGTGCACTTCTCGGCCTTGCCGGACTTGTGGTTGTAGTAGATCTTCTTGTACGGGCACCCGGTCACGCACTGGCGCCACCCGCGGCACCGGTCCTGGTCCACGAGCACGATCCCGTCCTCGGACCGTTTGTAGATGGCGCCGGACGGGCACGAGGCCATGCAGGACGGGTTGAGGCAGTGCTCGCACAACCGCGGCAGGTAGAACATGAACGTCTGTTCGAACTCGAACTTGATCCGGTCGTTCGCCTCGTCCCGCAGCTTCTGCACCACGGGGTCCAGGTGACCCATCTCGGTGGCGCCACCGAGATCGTCGTCCCAGTTGGCGGACCACTCGATCTTGGTGTCCTCACCCGTGATGAGGGACTTGGGCCGGGCCACGGGGAAGTCGTCACTCGCGGGGGCGTTGACCAGGTTCTCGTAGTCGTAGGTCCACGGCTCGTAGTAGTCCGCGAGTTCCGGCTGCACCGGGGACGCGAACAACTGCGCGAGTTTCTTGAGCCGGCCACCGGACTTGAGCTTGAGGTTGCCGCGCCGGTTCAGTTCCCAGCCGCCCTTCCACCGCTCCTGGTCCTCGTAGCGGCGCGGGTAGCCCTGACCGGGGCGGGTCTCCACGTTGTTGAACCACACGTACTCGGTGCCCGCCCGGTTGGTCCACGCCTGCTTGCACGTGACCGAACAGGTGTGACAACCGATGCACTTGTCCAGGGTCATCACCATGGCAACTTGGGACATCACACGCATCAGTACTCGACCTCCTGGGAACGCTTGCGGACCACGGACACGATGTCCCGTTGGTTTCCGGTGGGCCCCATGTAGTTGAAGGCCCAGGACAGGTGGGCGTAGCCACCGATCATGTGGGTGGGTTTGACCAGGATGCGCGTGACGGAGTTGTGGATCCCGCCGCGCTTGCCCGTGGTCTCGGACTTGGGGACGTCGATCGTGCGCTCCTGTGCGTGGTGGACGTACACCACGCCCTCCGGCATGCGGTGGGAGACCACCGCGCGGCCCACGAACACGCCGTTGGTGTTGACGCACTCGACCCAGTCGTTGTCCTTGACCTCGATCGCGCGGGCGTCCTGCGGGGCCATCCACACAGTGGTGCCACCGCGGGAGAGGGACAACATGAACAGGTTGTCCTGGTACTCGGAGTGGATGGACCACTTGTTGTGCGGGGTCAGGTAGCGCACTGCGATCGACAGTTCGCCCTTCTTCCCGAGCTGTGGTTCACCGAAGAGCCGGTGCATGTCCAGCGGGGGCCGGTAGATGGGCAGCATCTCCCCCATGTCCTTGAGCCAGTCGTGGTCCAGGAAGAAGTGCATGCGCCCGGTCAGGGTGTGGAACGGCTTGAGGCGTTCGATGTTCACCGTGAACGGCGCGTACCTGCGGCCACCGGTCTCGGAACCGGACCACTCGGGGGACGTGATCACGGGCACGGGGGCCTGCTGGGTCTCCGTGAAGGTGATCACCTTCTCCTCCGAGCCCCGGGAGAGGTCCGCGAGCGGTTTGCCCACGCGCTTCTCGAGGGTCTCGAAGCCCTGGGTCGCGAGCGCGCCGTTGGTGGTCCCGGACAGACTCAGGATGGCCTCCGCCATCCGGGCGTCCGAGTCCAACGCGGGGCGGCCTTCGGCCGGGCCGGAGTCGAACACGCCGTGCTGACGGCCCAGCCGGTCCACGACCCCGGTGACGTCGAACGTGACGTTCTTGGTGGTCAGCCCGAGCTTGTCCGCGAGCGGGCCGAGCGCCACGAACTTGTCCCCGATGGCCGTGTAGTCACGCTCCACGAGCTTCAGCTGGGGCAAGTTCTTGCCCGGCACGGCGGGAACGTCCGTGCCCTTCCACTCGGGCACGCGTCCGCCGGGTTGGGCGATCTCCCCCGGGGTGTCGTGCTGCAGCGCGGTGGCCACCACGTCCTTGCGGGTGTCCAGGTGCCCGGCCGAGAGCCTGCCGACCTCGTCCGCGAGCAACTGGAACAGCTTCCAGTCCGTCTTGGCCTCCCACGGCGGGGTGATCGCCGGGGTGAACGCGTGCACGTAGGGGTGCATGTCCGTGGAGGAGAGGTCGAACTTCTCGTACCACGTGGCCGCGGGGAAGACGACGTCGCTCAGCAGCGTGGAGGACGTCATGCGGAAGTCCGCGGAAACTAACAGGTCGAGCTTCCCCTCGGGTGCTTCGTCGCGCCAGCGCACGTCGTGCGGCTTGGACTCCGCGTGGTCCTGCCCCTGCACGCTATTGCTGGTCCCGAGCAGGTGCTTGAGGAAGTACTCCTCGCCCTTCGCAGAGGAACCGAACAGGTTGGAGCGCCACAGCACGAGGGTGCGCGGCCAGTTCTCGGGGGCGTCCGGGTCCTCGACCGCGAAGTTCAGCTCGCCGTTCTTGAGCTTGGCCGCGATCCATTCGGGTTCCGACGCCGCTTCGCCGCGTTCCACACCCGCGATCGCCGCGTCCGCGACGTCCAGCGAGTTCTCGTGGAACTGCGGGTAGAACGGCATCCACCCGAGCCGCGTGGACTGGGCCACGACGTCCGCGGTGTGCATGCCTCTCAGGTGACCCTCCGCGAGCGGCGACTGCAGGGAGTCGGAGGAGTACCCGTCCGAGCGCCACTGGTCCGTGTGCATGTACCAGAACGCGGTGCCGATCATGAACCGCGGGGGACGCATCCAGTCGTTCGCGGACGCCATGGCCGCCCACCCGGTGATGGGGCGGGCCTTCTCCTGACCCACGTAGTGGGCCCACCCGCCGCCGTTGCGTCCCTGGCACCCGCACAGCATGAGCATGGCCAGGATGGCCCGGTACGTGGTGTCACCGTGGTACCACTGGCAGATGCCCGCGCCCAGGATGATCATGGAGCGTCCGCGGGACTTCTCCGCGTTCGCGGCGAACTCGCGTGCCGTGCGGATCACGGCCTCCGCGGGGACAGACGTGACCTCCTCCTGCCACGCGGGGGTGTAGGGGGTCCGTGCGTCGTCGTAGCCGGCGGACCACTCACCCGGTAGGCCCTCGCGACCCACGCCGTACTGCGCGAGCATGATGTCGAAGACCGTGGTCACCGTGCGCCCGGCCACCGTGGTGGTGGGTACGCCGCGGCGGATCGTGGAACCGGCCCCCGTGGGGTCGGTGAACGCGGGCAGATCGAGGTGGGTGACACCGCCGTCGTACCCGGCCGAATCCGCGATCGACAGCGCGGGCAGGGTATCCCCCAGGTCCAGATTCCACTTGCCCTCGTCCTGGTCGTTGTAGCGGAAGCCCATGGAGCCCTGCGGGATCACGGCCTTGTGCGTGTGCCGATCCAGCAGGACGGTCTTGAACGCGGGATCGGCCTGCCCCGCGGCGGCGGGATCACCCGCTGCCGCGAGATCCTCCGCGGTGACGAACTTGTCCGGGACCACCGTGCCGTCCGCGCGCTCGTCGAGCGAGATGAGGAACGGGAGGTCCGTGTACTGCAGCACGTACTCCTCGAAGAACCGCACGCGACGGTCCACGAAGTTCTCCTTGAGGATCACGTGACCCATGCCCATGGCGAGCGCGGCGTCCGTGCCGGCCTGTGCGGGCAACCACTCGTCCGCGAACTTGGTGTTGTCCGCGTAGTCCGGGCTCACCGAGACCACCTTGGTCCCGCGGTAGCGCACCTCCGCGAGCCAGTGCGCGTCCGGGGTGCGGGTCACGGGGATGTTGGAACCCCACATCATGAGGTAGGTGGCATCCCACCAGTCCCCGGACTCGGGGACGTCCGTCTGGTCGCCGAAGACCTGTGGCGAGGCCACGGGCAGATCGGCGTACCAGTCGTAGAAGCTGTTCATGACCCCACCGATGAGGTTGATGAACCGCGCACCCGCCGCGTGGGACACCATGGACATCGCGGGGATCGGCGAGAACCCCGTGCACCGGTCCGGGCCGTAGGTCTTGATGGTGTGCACGTGCGCGGCCGCGGTCATCTCCACGGCCTCCTGCCAGCTCGCGCGCACCAACCCGCCCTTGCCGCGGGCCTGCTGGAACTCACGACGCTTGACGGGGTCGTTGACGATCGACTCCCACGCGAGCACCGGATCGTGGTGGAGCTGCTTGGCCTCGCGGTACATCTGCAACAGCACGCCCCGGATGTACGGGTAGCGCACGCGGGTGGGCGAGTAGGTGTACCACGAGAACGCCGCACCGCGCGGGCACCCGCGGGGCTCGTACTCGGGGCGGTCCGGACCCACGGAGGGGTAGTCCGTCTCCTGCGCCTCCCACGTGATGATGCCGTCCTTGACGTACACCTTCCACGAGCACGACCCCGTGCAGTTCACACCGTGGGTAGAGCGCACCACCTTGTCGTGGCTCCAGCGGTTGCGGTAGAAGGCGTCACCCGCGCGACCACCCTCACGGAAGACGGCGCGGCCGTCCGGCGTCTCCTCCCAGCGGGAGAAGAAACGTCCCATTTTCAACAGCGCATCTGATGCCGGTCCGTCGATCCCGGCAGGGGTCTCGGTGGTTGCCATACCGGCATGCTAGGTCGATTTGGTATCGAAAATGCGTATTTTGTTCGGCGTGGCTCGGACATTGCGGTGAACCCGTGTGACGTGCGGGAATACGGCATATTTAGCTGGACTAATAAGCCTGGGTGCTGCCGCTGGTTCCCGAGGTTTTCAGGAGCGGTCTCGCGGTTCGCCGTCCCGGTCCCGACGGCGGCCGCACAGACGCCCCCCCAAGGCTGCCGGGCGATGCCCGACGGCGTCCGCGCACCGGTTCCCGGGGGCTCGCGAGGCAACCATGCGACGTCGTTCCCGGATGTCCGTGCGAACGGCTCCAGGCGCTCGCGGGGCGACCGAGCGACGTCGTCCCCTCCCGGCCGACGGTGCCCGGCCCGGTCGCGGAGGGCCGGGGCCCGCGCCCGTAGACTGGTGCCCCATGAAGTCGTTCGTCGCTCCCGTGCTGCTCGTGATCACCGCGCTCGTCCAGGCCATGGGCATCTACCCCTACGTCCAGGACGGCATCACGCTCACGGGGCAGCTGCTGTTCCCCATCCTCTTCGCGCTCGCGGCCATGTACCTGGCCCGCAAGGGTCGCCCCGGCGCGTTCGGCACGGCGCACATGGTCATCCTGGTGCTGTCCGTGGTCCTGGTGGTGCTGTCCCTCGTGGGCATGAGCCAGCAGCTCCCGTACTTCTACCCCACCATGATCCTGTACTACATCGCGTTCGTGCTCGTGGCCGTGGAATGCGCGCTGCGCATCGCCGGGTTGCCCAAGAAGTCGCGTGCCGTGGGTGCGGAGTCCGACGACGCCGCCCCCACCCACTGAGCCGTGCCCTCCTCCCCGAACGCGTCCTTGCAGCTGCCCTTCGACACCGTGGTCGTGGCAGGGGGCCGCTCCTCCCGACTCGGAGGCGCCCCCAAAGCCCAGTTGTCCTTCGAGGGCTCCACGCTGGTGGCCCACACGGTCGCGGCGGTGCGCCTGTTCGGTGCCGTGGTGGTCGTGGGGCCCGAGGATCCGCGGCTGCCGCCGGACGTATTACGCGCCCGGGAGGATCCGCCCTTCTCGGGACCGGCGGCGGCGGTGGCCGCGGGCGTCGTCGTCCTGGACGGCGTGAGCGGACGTCACGAGTGGACGGCGGTGCTCGCATGCGACATGCCGCATGTCGACCGCGCACTGCCCGCGCTCGTGCGGGCTGCGCAGGACGTCCCCCCGGAGGTCGACGGCGTGATGGCGTTGTCCGACGAGGGCCGGGCCGAGAACCTCGCCGTGCTGATCCGTTCCGCGGCGCTGAGCGCGGTGTTGCGCGAGGTGCCCACGGTGGACGTGTCCGTGCGCTCGGTGTGGCGTCATCTGACGTTGGGCACCGTCCCCGTCCCCCACGCCAGCACGAGCGACGTGGATACATGGGAAGATGTGCGTAGATTCGACCTGCACTGAATCGCCACGTCGAGGAGACATCATGCCCGGACTTCCGCACCAGCACGATCCCGCCGCTCACGAGGACGACGACCAGCGCGAGAACCGTTCGGCGGCGTCGGAACCGACCGTGCGCTGGGCCTCGTGGGACGAGGCCCGACGGATCGCCTACGGCACCCCGCACTCCCTCCCCAACATCCTGTTGCCGCTGGCGAAATGCCTCGACGAGATCCTCGCCGAGTCCGTGACCGCCGAGATGCCCGTGCCCCACTACGCCTCCGCCGCGGCGGACGGCTGGGCCGTGGCCGGGGAGGGCCCGTGGCGGATCCGCATGCCGCGCCCCGCCGAGACCGACGAGCGCCTGCTGCTGACCCTGCCCCCGGACCAGCGCATCCTCCCGGTGGTGGAGCTCAAGCCGGGTGAGGCCACCCACGTCAATGCCGGGGACGCCGTCCCGTTCGGGACCCGCGCGGTTCTCGAGGCCCACCGGGGCCACGTGGTCCCCGCCGACCCCGCGGCCCGCGACATGCCGACCGGTGAGCACGGCCGCGGACCCGAGGAGGGCGACACCCTTGAGGACGCCACACCCGCAGCGACCCTCGTGAAGAACCAGGACGTCCGGGCCGTGGGCGAGGAGATCGAGCAGGGGGACCTCCTGCTGCGCGCCGGTCGCAAGCTCAACCCCGCCCACCTCGGTCTCGCCGCGAGCGCGGGCCACGACATGCTCCCCGTACGACGCCGCCCGCGCGTGACCGTGCTGCTGGGTTTCGCCAACGTGGTCGAGGACGGCATTCCCGGCCCCGGTGAGGTGCGCGACGTCCTCGGACTGCAGCTGCCCGCCGCGCTGCGCGAACTGGGCGCGAACGTGGATCAGGTCCGGCGCGTGGCCGACGGCGCGGACGGAATGATCTCCGCATTCACGGAAGCCCCCATGGGTGCGAGCTCGCTGCTCGACGCCCGTGCGGAGATCGTGGTCTCCACCGGCGGCACGGGTCACGGGGAGGACGATCACGTCCGTAAGGCCCTCGAGGATCTCGGGGCCCACCTCATCATCGACGGCGTGGCGCAAGAACCCGCCCACGGGGTGATCGTGGCCCAGCTGCCTGACGACGGTCCCGTGGTGCTCGCGCTTCCCGGTTCACCGCTGTCCGCGATGACCGGTCTGCTGAGTGTGGGGCACGCCCTGATCGCCGGGGCCAAAGGTGAGGCCATGCCGTTCACGCGCCGCGTCACCGCGGGTCAGGACCTCGAGGCCACAGGCCGCACCCGCGTGATTCCCGCCTACCTTCAGGACGGCCGTGTGTTGCCGGAACCCACCGTGGGTCCCACGATGCTCTCGGGTCTCGCCCACGCGGATGTGCTCCTGGTGGTTCCGGAGGACGGCATGAGCGCGGGCCAAGACGTGGAGATCATCCCCCTCCCCTGGCGGGGCTGAGGCGGGGGCGCCACGGGGTGGGCCTACGGGGTGCGTCCGGCCCGCCAGGAACTTCTGGGTGCCCTGAGACCCCCGCGCAATTTTCAGGCGCCGTGAGGCCATGGAGCCCAGCCGATGGTGGCTCCAGAGTGACTCGGAATTCGCGGGTGGCCTTGGAATGACTGATATGTCCAGGACGGCTTTGGAACGCCTGGGAGTCCTCAGCGGCCCGGGCATGGCTGAGAGTTACCGCGTGGCCCGGGGTGACTCATAAATTCGCCCGCGGGCGGGCACCGGGGTGGACCTCAGTTCGCGGTGACGAAATAGACGATCGCCCCGATGATGAACGTCAGCGAGGCCAGCAGTGCGCACGACAGTTCCACCAGGATGCCCACGCCCATGGCCTTCGCGGCCACCCAGGATGTGCTCAGTGCGGTGTTGAAGTCTCCGTTGCGCACGGTCTCGGACAGCAGGAGCCCCACCACGAAACCGATGAACAGGCCTACCACGGGGATCACGAACATCCCGATCACCGCGCCCACCACACCGAAGAGCAGCGTGCGGTTCGGGATGGCCCGGCGTTTGAGCTTGCTGCCGGTGAGCACGAGACTCGCGGACATCCCCGCGAGGAGGAGCGTGCCGCCCAGGGCGAGCACGACCCACCCCTCGGGGGCACGCACCACGAACGCCCAGATGATCAATCCGATCAACGCGGTGATGGAGCCCGGGAGCACCGGGACCACGATCCCCACGCAGCCGATGACGATGAGGACGGCTGTCGCGATGGTGGCGATGATGTCTGCGGTCACGCCCTCATCGTACGGGCAAGGCCGCTGACGAACGGCCCGCTGCGGCGGAACGCGGCGCGCGGGGGTCGTCATCGACTGCGCAACCCATGCACAACACCCGGCGGCACCGGTGGTTCCGCAGACCCATGGCCCGTGAACTGCGATCCGAACAGCGGTCCCCGTGGCGCTCCGGGCGGCGGTCCGGGCGGAACCGGCAGCCGCCTATTATGGTATTTCATACACCAATTATGGAACGGATTCAGCGTGCCCCCCATCAGTGCCCCGCAGCGGCCCAGCACCTCCACCGCCCGCAGGGGCCGCTCATGGCACCGCACCGCGGGCAAGCCCGTGCGCTGGTGGCTCGTGGCCCTCGTGATCGTGATCGCAGCGCACCGGTGGATCCCGGACACCCGATGGCTCATGGTGCACATGGTCACGCTCGGGCTGATCACCACGTCCATCATGGTGTGGTCCCAGCACTTCACCGAGGCACTGCTGCACCACAAGCTCCCGGACTCCGGCCGTCCGCGGCAGATCGTGCGGATCTACGGGGTCACGGTGGGCACCGCCCTGTTGATCGTGGGGATGCTCGCGGGGTGGTGGTGGCTCGCTGTGGCCGCGGCCACCGTGATCGGCGTGATGCTCACCTGGCACGGCCTGGCCCTGCTGGCACAATCGCGCACCGCACTGCCCGCGAGATTCGGACTCACCGTGCGCTGGTACGCCACGGCCGCGTTCTTCTTGCCCGTGGGGGCGGTGTTCGGCACGATCCTGGCCCGCGACCTCTCCGCGACGTGGCACTCCCGGCTGCTGCTGGCCCACCAGGCCGTCAATGTCCTGGGTTTCGTGGGCCTCACCGTGTGCGCGACCCTGCTGACGCTGTGGCCCACGATCCTGCGCACCCGGATGCGCGACGACGCGGTGCGGTTGTCACGCATCGCTCTGCCCCTCATGGCCGCGGGCAGTCTCCTCGCTGCGGTGTTCGCGGTGCTCGGAACGGCCCCGCTCACGGCCGCCGCGTTGCTGCTCTACGCCGCCGGCGCGGCCACGGTGGGGTGGCTCATGCTGCGCACCGGGATGCAGCGCCGCCCCGAGGGTTACATGGGATGGTCCGTGGCCTCGGGCATCGCCTGGCTCGTGATGACCACGGTGCTGGCCGCGTGGCTCGTGCTGACCCGAGGGGTGGAGACCTCCGTGGCGCAGTCCCTCACGATCCCGTTCGTGGCGGGATTCCTGGTGCAGACTCTCTTCGGCGCCATGAGCTACATCCTGCCCTCGACCATGGGCGGCGGCCCCGCAACCGTCCGCGCATCTCTGGCCACCATGAACCGCGCCGGGGTCTACCGCGTCACGGTCGCCAACCTGTGCATCGCGTTGTTCGCCCTGCCCGCCGGGGTCCTGCCCTCGTGGGTCCGCGCGCTCGTGTCGATCGTGGGGGCCGTGGTCCTCGCAGCCTTCATCCCGCTCATGATCTCCTCGGCCAAGGCGGCCATCGCCGCACGACGCCGCGCCGTCGCCGAACGCGCGGCCGGCACCGCACCCACGGACCGCACCGGGGCAACCGCTGCCGAGTCCTCCCGCCGCGGGATGGGAACGGCCCCCCAGTTCCTGGCCGGGGTACTCACGGTGCTGCTCGCG
This sequence comes from Kocuria sp. PD6, assembly GCF_031844145.1. Lineage (NCBI taxonomy): Bacteria > Bacillati > Actinomycetota > Actinomycetes > Micrococcales > Micrococcaceae > Kocuria > Kocuria sp. PD6. The sequence continues at coordinate 25,245 of NZ_JAUZUS010000014.1, read as the reverse complement.
ATCGCGGCGGGGATCGCCGTCGCACCCCAGTCCGCGGGTTTCTCTCTCACGGGCAGCAACAGTTCGAGCGCGGAGGGCACCGGGGAAACCACCGAGGTCAGGATGCATGCCCAGCAGGACATGCGTTTCGACCCGTCCGAGATCCGGGTACCTCAGGGAAACCGCCTGGTGATCCACCTGACCAACGGCGCCACCTCCGGCCGCCTGGACCCGGGAGCCTCCGCGACCGTGGACGTGGGAGTGATCACCGACAGGCTGGAAGGCTGGTGCTCGGTGATCGGTCACCGCTCCATGGGGATGACCGTCGACGTGATCCCCGTGGACGCACAGGGCCAAGAGGTCACCGCCACCGGAACGGATGGCGCCCACGGTTCACACGGGCACGCGGAGCACACCGGAACGGACCCGGCGCAGGCGGCGGATCTCAACGCCGCCCCCGGTGAGGGTTTCACGACCCGCTCCCCCGAACTGGCCCCCGCATCGAACGAAACCGTGCACCGGATGACGCTGGACGTCCAGGAAGTGGCCCGCGAGGTGGCCCCCGGCGTGACCCAGGACGTGTGGACCTACAACGGTCAATACATGGGGCCCACGCTGCGCGGGAAGGTGGGTGACACCTTCGAGATCACCCTGACCAACGGCGGCACCATGGGTCACTCCGTGGACTTCCACGCGGGGGACATCTCCCCCGACCAGGCCATGCGCACGATCGCCCCCGGCGAATCGCTCGTGTATCGGTTCACGGCCCTCCGTTCCGGGATCTGGCTCTACCACTGCTCCACCATGCCCATGAGCAGTCATGTCGCAGCGGGCATGTTCGGCGCGGTGATCATCGATCCCCCGAACCTGCCGAGCGTGGACCGTGAGTACCTGCTCGTGCAGAGCGAGACGTACCTCGCGGCCCCGTCCCCGGATCAACCCGGTCTCCCGGAGGGGGTCAACGCGGTTGTGGATCCGGAGAAGATCGCCGCGAAGCAACCCTCGTTCACGATGTTCAACGGCCATGCCACCCAGTACATGCACGACCCGCTCACGGCCCGCCCGGGAGAGCGCGTACGGATCTGGGTGCTCGCGGCCGGCCCGTCCCAAGGGTTGAGCTTCCACGTGGTGGGCGGCCAGTTCGACACCGTCTACACGGAGGGCGCGTACCAGCTCTCTCCCGATGGACCCGGTAATCCCGGTGGGACAGGTGGCGCTCAGGCCCTGGATCTCGCACCAGCGCAGGGCGGCTTCGTGGAACTCGACTTCCCCGAGCCCGGGACCTACACGTTCGTCAATCACTCGTTCGCCGAGGCCGAGCGGGGCGCCCGGGGGCTGATCCGGGTCCAGGAGTGAGCGGGGCCCGGGCGACGTCGCATCGTCACCCGGGCCCCCGGTCACGTCCCGACTCAGTCGGTCAGTGCGCTGCGCAGCGTCCGTAGCGCCACGGACAGCGCGGCGAGTTCGGCGCCGGCGTCTCCGCTGTCGGCCATGGACTCGATCTCGTCCAGGACCTCCCGCAACCGCTCGAGCCGGTCCGCGTTCTCCTGCTCCCACGCCTGGACCTTCTCCTGGGCGTTGCCCCCCGGGGAGTCCAGGGCCTGACCCGCGAGCGCCACGAGCGTGGAGTACAGGTCCTCGCGCATGGCGATCCGGGCCATGTTCTCCCACCGCGTGGTCTGCGGCAGGGCCGTGATCCGGTTGAGCAGGTTCTCCAGGCCGTAGCGGTCGAACAGGGCGAAGTACACGCGGGCGATCATCTGCACGGTCACGCCCTCGCCGGAACCCTGCGCGGTGTCGTCCGACGACGCCGCGGCGTCGCCGGGCTCGTACCCCGCGATGCCCTGCGCCTGGGCGAGCCGGGCGACGTCGAGCAGCGCGAACGCGTCGAGCAGTTCCGCCCATTCCACGGCGAGTGCGCGGGGCACGCCCTGGCGCTCGGCGAGCTCGGCCTCGGTCCGGGCGCGCTCGGCGGATTCCTCGCCCAGCAAGCGGTCGTTGCCGAAGCGCAGTGCCACGATGGGCCGGTACATCTCCACGAGCTCCTGGATTCCGGAGTCGGTGTCCTGGCGGTGCAGGAACCAGCGGACCACGCGGTCCAGCAGCCGCCGCATGCGCAGCGACATCCGGTTCCACAGCTCCAGGGGCACGTCCGCGTCCAGCTGGGCGTGGCGGGTGGCATAGCTCTCGAGCTCGAAGATCTCCATGGCCACAGTGAACGCGCGGGCCACGTCCACGAGGTCCGAACCGGAGTCGTCCACCACGCGGTACGCGAAAGCGATCCCGCCGTAGTTGATGATCTGGTTGGCCACCACGGTGGCGATGATTTCCCGGCGCAACGGGTGGGTGTCTAGCTTGTCATCGAAGCGCTCCCGGATCTGGGCCGGGAAGTACTGGGACAGCGTGCGGTGGAACCAGGGGTCGTCCGCGAGGTCGCTGTCCACGAGTGCCGCGGAGAGCTGGATCTTCGCGTACGCCGTGAGCACGGACAGCTCCGGGCCGGTCAGGGGCTGGCCCTGGGCGGCGCGCTCGCGCAGCTCGGAGTCGGAGGGCAGGAACTCCAGCTCCCGGTTGAGGTCCGCGTGCTCCTCCAACCAGTGCATGAGCCGGATGAACGTCTCGGTGAATTCCACACCGCGAGCGCGCTCGGTGGTCAGCAGGACGTTCTGGGCCACGTTGGTGCGGAGCACGAGTTCGGCGACCTCGTCCGTCATGGACTCGATGAACTCCGCGCGCTCGTCCGTGGAGAGCAGGCCGGCCTGGACCATGCCGTCCACCAGGATCTTGATATTGACCTCGCGATCGGAGGATTCCACGCCGCCGGAGTTGTCGATCGCGTCCGTGTTGACCAGGATCCCGTTCAGCGCGGCCTCGGTGCGCCCGAGCTGGGTGGCCCCCAGGTTGCCGCCCTCACCGATGACCTTGACGCGCAGGTCCTCGCCGTTGACGCGGATGGCGTCGTTGGCCTTGTCCCCGACCTCCTGGTTGGTCTCGGTGGACGCCTTCACGTAGGTACCGATGCCACCGTTGTACAAAAGGTCCGCGGGCGCGAGCAGCACCCTGCGCACGAGTTCCTGCGGGCTGAGCGACTCGACGTCGTCCTCGATCCCGAGCGCCTCGCGCACCTGCGGGGTGATGGGCACGGACTTGTCCCGGCGCGAGTACACGCCGCCGCCCTCGGAAATCACGTCCCGGTCGAAGTCCTGCCACGAGGTGCGCCCGGCGGTGAACAGCCGTTCGCGTTCCTGGTAGGAGGCCGCGGCGTTCGGGGTGGGGTCCAGGAAGATGTCCCGGTGGTCGAACGCGGCGATCAGGTGGATGTGCTCGGACAGCAGCATGCCGTTGCCGAACACGTCCCCGGACATGTCGCCCACGCCCACCACGGTGAACGCCTCGGACTGGGTATCCACGCCCAGCTCGAAGAAGTGGCGCTTGACGGACTCCCACGCGCCGCGGGCGGTGATGCCCATGGCCTTGTGGTCGTAACCCACGGACCCACCAGACGCGAACGCGTCACCGAGCCAGAAGCCGCGCTCCAGGGAGATCGCGTTCGCGGTGTCGGAGAACGCGGCCGTGCCCTTGTCCGCGGCGACCACCAGGTAGGAGTCGTCGTCGTCGCGGCGCACCACGTTCTCGGGGTGCACCACGGTGTCCCTGGCCACACCAGAGGTCTCGGCCGACTCGCTCGCACCGCCCTCGGAGCCCGGGGTGGCATCACCGCGGGACGACGACGCCGTGTCCCGCGCGGTCTCGCCGGTCCCGTTCTGCGCGGTGCCGGTCTCGGCCTCGCGCTCGATGTTGTCGGTGACGTCCAGCAGGGAGGCGATGAACAGCTTGTAGGCCTCCCGACCCTCGGTCAGCCAGCCCTCGCGGTCGGTCGCGGGGTCCGGCAGCTGCTTGGGGAAGAACCCACCTTTCGCACCCGTGGGCACGATCACCGCGTTCTTGACCATCTGCGCCTTGACCAGCCCCAGCACCTCGGTGCGGAAGTCCTCGCGCCGGTCGGACCAGCGCAGACCGCCGCGGGCCACCTGGCCGAAGCGCAGGTGCGTGCCCTCCACGCGCGGGGACCACACCCAGATCTCGAAGGCCGGGCGCGGTTGCGGGGCCGCGGGGATGGCCGCCGGGTCCAGTTTGAACGCCATGGTGGGCCGGCTCTGGAACACGTTGGTGCGCAGCGTGGCCGTGACCACGTCCGCGAGCGCGCGGAACAGCCGGTCCGCATTCAGGCTGGGGACCCCGTCGAGCACCCCGGCCAGGCGCTCCAGGGCGCCGTTGCGCGCCTCGTCGCGGGCGGCGTCGTCGTCGGTGAAGCGGGAGGGGTCGAAGCTCGCCGAGAACAGCTCCGCGAGCTCGTGGGTGGCCCGCGGGTAGTCCACCAGGGTGTCCGCGATGAACTCGAACGAGTTGGGGTAGTTCAGCTGCAGCAGGTAGCGCACGTAGGCGCGCAGCACGGCCACGGTGCGCCAGCCCATGCGCTCGGTGAGCACCAGTCGGTCCAGGCTGTCCGACTCGGAGCGGTTGGAGAGCACCGCGCACAGGGTGTGCTCGATGAGGTCCTCCGTCTTGGCGTCCTCGGGGCCCTGGGGGTCCACACCCTCGGGCAGCTCCACACCAAAGTCGTAGAGCTGGAACTCGCGCCCGTCCGCGGGGGTGACCGTGTAGGGGCGCTGGTCCAGCACGGTCAGGCCCATGTTGTGCAGCAGCGGCAGCAGCTCGGTGAGGGACAGCGCCTGGGTGAGGTAGATGTTCAGCCGGACCTGGCCGTCCGCGGTCTGCGCCACGCGCACCTCCGCGGGCAGGTCAGGGTCGCGGCCCCACAGCTCCTCGCAGCGCTTGAGGTCCTGGATGGCCTCCTCGATCTCGTAGTCCTCGCGGTACGAGCCCGGGAACGCGTTCTCCCACACGGGGCCCAGCGCACCGGCCTTGTCATCCTCGAACTCCAGGCCGATCGCCCGGCCCAGGGACTCGGGCCAGGAGCGCACCGCCGCGCGCAGGCGGGCTTCGAGGTCCTCGTGGTCGAAGTCCCGCACCTCACCCGTGTAGGGCAGCCGGATGCGGAAGAACAGGCGGGCCAGGGAGGAGGAGGTCAGGCGCACCTCGAAGTCGATGGCCTCGGCGTCGAAGACCTCGAACAGCTGGGCCTCGATGCGCTGGCGCACCGAGGTGTTGTAGCGGTCCCTGGGCAGGAACACCACGGCGGACATGAAGCGCCCAAAGGTGTCCTGGCGCAGGAACAGACGGGTCTGGCGTCGTTCGTTGAGCCCCAGCACACCCCCCGCGGTCTCGTAGAGCTTCTCCGCGGACATGTGGAACAGCTCGTCCCGTGGGTAGTCCTCGATGATGCCCATGAGGTCACGGGCGGAGTGGGAGTCCGGGAGGAAGCCGAAGCGCTCGACCACCCGCTGCACCTTCTCGCGCACGAGCGGGGTCTGCTGGGCCGGGACCGAGTAGGCGTGGCGGGAGAACAGCCCGAGGATCAGGTACTCGCCATCCACATCCCCGTTCTCGGCGAACGTGCGCACCCCGATGTAGTCCAGGTACTCGCGGCGGTGGATCGAGGAGCGGCGGTTGGCCTTGGTCACGAACACCACCTGGTGGTCGCGCGCATGGGCGCTGCCCAGGCCCGTGAGCTTCTGGGCATGGCCCTCGGTGCCCTGCTCCCGCAGCAGCCCCAGGCCCGTGTCCGGGCGCGAGTGCAGCACGGCGTCCTCGCCGTCCACCTCGAGGTCGTAGCGCTTGATGCCCATGAACACGAAATTGCCGCCGCGCAGCCACTCCAGGAACTCCTGGGACGCGCCCACGTCCGGCAGCCGCGAGCCGTCCTCGAACGTGATGTCCTCCAGGGGCGCGAGGGAGTCGGCGATGCGTCGGGTCTGCTCCAGCATGACCTCCTGGTCCTCCGCAACCCGGCGCACGTCCGCCACGAGCGCCTCGATGTGGCGCGCGAGCTCCCCGCGGGCCTGCTCGTCCAGGGTGCGGTGCAGCTCCACGCGGATCCAGGACTCCACGGCGGTGTGTGAGCGCCCACCGGCGGCGCCGCCCACGAGCTCGTCCGTGATGGGGATCGAGGTGGTGTCCCCGGAGGAGACCGCGGAGATGTTGGGGACCTCCCCCAGGGATCTCAGCACGTCCTCGGAGTCACGTGCGGCGAGCAGCAGCGGGTGCAGCACGAGCTTCGCGCCGCCCCAGTTGGCGGCGATCTCCGTGGTCAGCGTGGACACCAGGAACGGCATGTCCGTGGTGACCATGTACAGCACGGTGTCCCCGTGGTCCTCCCGGACCTCGATGCACAGTTCGTCCGTCCGGCGGCTGCGCCCGACCTCCCGGTGGCTCTCCGCCCGTTCCGTGAGCACCTGCTGGTCCGTGCCCGCCATGTCCGCGTCCGGGACCGAGCGGTAGTACTCGTTGAGCCACGCCTGCTCTGCACTCCATCGCGGCCGCTGCCACACCGTGGGGATGGCCTGGGTGGTGGCTTGAGGAGAGGTCACTGCTGCATCACGCCTTAGCTGTCGTTGAGTTGGGATGTCACTCCACGGCGTGGCTCGTGGTGCCCGGTGGGGCACGGCGCACAGACCTCCGCCGGACCGCTCGCCCCGGAACCCATGACGTCTGCCTAACCCACGGCCACACTGCCGCATGTTCCACCACCATAGGACCCCGCGAGCACCGGGACCAGACGCCGCGCGTGTTCGCGCGAGCGTTGCACGGCCCTACACTCATGCAGTTACGGTTTTTCCCCCGCACCCCGCCCACCGGCGACTGCGGGTGCCCCTGACCCCGCAGCCGGGGCGCAGGCCCGCCCCCCCCACGACAGAAAGCAGAGCAGTCATGACCAACGTGAACCCATCGGATGTGGTGGCGAACGCCGTCACCGCCGGGGAGGCCAAGGCCACAGCGCCCTCCGGCGCCCTCGTGCTGCGCGGCGTGCTGGGCGGTGCCGTGCTCGCGGCCACCACCTCGTTCGCAGTGTCGGCCACCGTGAGCTCCGGCTCGCCCGTGGTGGGCGCCCTGCTCTTCCCCGCCGGCATCACCATCGTGATCCTCATGGGCATGGAGCTGCTCACCGGCGGCTTCGCCCTGACCCCCATGGCCGCGCTGCGCGGACTCGTCCCGTGGTCGGGCGTGGCCCGGTACTGCCTGATGGTGACCATCGGCCACATCATCGGGGCTGCGCTGTTCGCCCTGCTCTACGCGGGCACCCTCACGGGCTTCGGCTCCCACGACGCCGGCGCGCTGGGCAAGAAGTTCGCCGACACCGCCGCGGCCAAGACCACTGCCTACCAGGCCATGGGCTTCGCGGGCATGGTCACGGTGTTCGTCAAGGCCGTGCTGTGCAACTGGCTCGTGTCCCTGGGCGTGTTCATGGGCATGGTCTCCAAGGACACCATCGGCAAGATCGCCGCCATCTGGCTGCCCATCATGGCGTTCTTCGGCCTGGGCTTCGAGCACGCCGTGGTCAACTTCTTCATGATCCCCATGGGCATGCTCATGGGCGCGGACGTGGGGCTGGGCGACTGGTGGATCTGGAACCAGATCCCTGTGCTGCTGGGCAACCTGGTGGGTGGTTTCGTCTTCACCGGACTCGCGCTGATGTACGCGCACCGTCCGGCCCGCACGGAGGCCATCGAGACCGCGGCCGCTCGCCCCGGCGCAGAGCAGTAGTCCGGTAGGTCGGTCAGGGGGCGGCAGCCAGCTGCTGCGTGGTCACCTCGACCACTTCCCCGTTCTGCAGGCTCGGCAGCTCGACCCCCAGGATCCGGCCCGCGGTCAGGCGGATGAACGTCCCGTGGGCCACGATCATCACGTCCTGCTGCGGGTACCGCGCGGCGATCTCGCGCAGTACCGCGATCCCCCGCTGCACCACGTGCTCGGCCGCCTCACCGTGCTCCTCCATGAACGCGTGCCGCTCGTCCTCTGTCATCCCGGTGCAGTCGTAGCCCTCCGCGTCCCCGAAGGAGCGCTCCGCGAGGTCCGCGTAGGTCCCCGCCGGTGCGAGTCCGAGCTGCGCCCCGATGATCCGGGCCGTCTCCCGTGCGCGCTGCAGGGGAGAGGAGACCAGCGCGTCCCAGTGTCGCCCCGACGCCGCGAGTTCCCGGCCCACCGCGCGGGCCTGTTCCCTGCCCGTGTCGTTGAGGGGGATGTCCGTGCGGCCCTGCAACAACCGTTGCAGGTTCCAGTCCGTCTGGCCGTGGCGGATCAGGGTCAGGGTCGTTTCGCTCACCCCACCAAACTACCCCGCGGGCACCCGGGGTGCGGCAGCGGCGTCGTCCCCCTGTGGCGGGGACGCGGACGACGCCGCACCCACCGCGGGTGCCGCGGACCGGGGGTTCCGTCGCGAGGACGGACGACGACGGACCGGCACCCCGCTCGGAGATGCCGGTCCGTTGGAAGCTCTTGCCGCGGGCGACGCCGCGTGGCTCAGTGCGCGGGGCGCTCGTCCGTCTCGATGTCCACGCGCTCCTTGCGCAGGGTCTCCTCGATCACCTCGGTGCGCTCGACGCGCTCGGCGACCAGTCGGACACGCTGGTACGGGACCCGCATGGTCTGCACCACGGGCTCGGTGCGGTACAGGATCAGTTCGTCCTCACCCACGGGCAGCTCGCGACCGTCCAGGAACGCCTGACGCTCCTCCTCGGTGATGGGGGTGCGCACCACGTTGGCCTCCTCCGAGGCGAGGGTGACCTCCTGGCGGACGGGCTCACTCACCACGTACTTGCGCAGCCGGGCACGGCCGGTGACCTCCTCCTCGCGGTTGATCACCAGACGCTCCTCGTGACGGATCACGGAAGCATGCTCGTCGTCCGGGGCTGCTGCGTGGCGGGGGTCGCGCGAGTCCTGCCCCGGTGCGGTGTTCTGTACTGCCATCCTGACCTCCTGGGAGAGTGTGGTTTTGAGATTAGCAGCCGGGTTCCGAATCGGCTCACCATGTAGCATCCTTAGATTCTTACTGGGTCCCGGGAGGTTGATCTGATGAGTTACTCGGATGACGGCAACGGTTATTTCACGCGTGCTCTGGACGCCGAGGACCGCGGTGAGCACGCCCTCGCGGAGACCGCGTACCGGCAGGCCATCGAGCTGTTCCACGAATCCGGCGACACCGCCAAGGAACTCGCCGCGTGCCACTACAACCTGGGCCACATCTACGTGGTCATGGAACGCACCAGCAAAGCCGTGGCGGAATACCGCACCGCGCTCGAGTACTTCTCCCAGCTCCCGGGCAGTGGCAAGCATAAGGCCCGCGCGCACCTGATCCTGGGGTCCCTGCTGGTCGAGACCGGGGAGTTGCGCGCGGCCGAGACCCAGTTGTTGGACGCCCTGGGCCAGTACCTGGACGCCCCCCACGAACCCCGCGATCAGGCCGACTGCTACAGCAACCTCGCACGGGTCTACCGCGAGACCCAGCGCAACGCCCAGGCCGTGACCGCGTACAACCGCGCCGTGGACTTCTACGAGGAGGTCCCCGATTCCCTGCGCGACCGCTCCGACTGTTTCACGGAGCTCGGAACGGTCTACGAGAGCACCGGCAAACTCGACGAGGCCGCCGCCGCGTTCGCCGAGGCCGCCCGCCTGCGCCGCGGCGCCGAGCAGCAGGGCGGGCGCCCGTGAGCACTCCCCTGATCTACGGGTGCATGACCCTGGGTGGCTCCTGGGGTCAGGAGTCCGTCCCGGCGTCCCAGTACGACGTCGCTCGCGAGGCCGTGTACGCCGCGCACCGGGCCGGGTTCGAACTCTTCGACCATGCGGACATCTACATCGGCGGCGCCTCTGAAACCCTGTTCGGTCGCATCCTGGCCGAGGACGCCCTGCTGCGGCGCGCGGTGCGGATCCAGACCAAGTGCGGGATCAAGCTGCCGGGTAACACCGGGCCCCAGGGCTCACCCGTCCACTACCGACTCGACCGTGACTCCGTGCGGTCCTCCCTGGAGGGGTCCCTGCAGCGGCTCGGCGTGGACCACGTGGAGCGGTTGTTCCTGCACCGCCCGGATCCGCTCACACCCCTGGGTGAGACCGCGCGGGCCCTGGACGAACTGCACCGTGAGGGCCTGATCGGTTCCGTGGGGCTGTCCAACATGACGCCGCATCACGTGGCCGCGTTCCAACAACTGTTGAGCGTGCCCGTGACCGCGGTGCAGATCCAGATGAGCCTGGCGCACCGCGATTTCGTGGAGTCCCAGGTGCTCGCCAATCACCCGGAGGGGACCGGGGTGTCGTTCCCCGGTGGGCTGCTCGCCCAGTGCGTCGCGGACGAGATCGAGTTGCAGGCATGGGGTGCCATGGCCGGCGGGATCTATTCGGGTGCACCCGCGCCCGCGTCCGGAGCTACGTCCGCGCCGGCTGCCTCGTCCGGGGAGGACGGGATGGGCGGTGCGGAGGCCGGGGGAGCGGCGTCATCCTCCGGCGGTGTGAACGAGGACCCCGTACGGCGGACGAGCGCCCTCGTGGAGCAGCTCGCCCAGCGCATGGGCGTGTCCCGCGAGGCCGTGGTGGTGGGCTGGTTGCTGCGCCACCCGTACGGTATCCGCCCGATGGTGGGGACCCTGAACCCGCAGCGGATCGCCGCGTGCGCGCAGGCGCCGCGGGCCGCCGAGCTCATGACCCACGAGGACTGGTACGCACTGTGGACGGCGGCGCGGGGCCGTCCGCTGCCCTGATCCAGCCCCTGTCACCGCGGCCGTTCCGGCACGCGCCGCGTCCGTGTGGGCCCGGGTGGCATATATGCGTCGTCATCAAACGGTGACCTTCCGGTGCTTGCTCGCGCCCCTGCTTGGTGGATATTTTCTTCTGTAAAGCCGATGCGGCGGACTGCCGCGGGGCCTAAGAGGGAGAACAGGGCTATGGAGCATCGCTGGATGACCCCGTTGCACGGGCATGTCGTGTGCCGCCCGGAACAGTTCGGGTACCGCACGGACCTGGGCGTGCTGGACGCACCGGCCGGGCGCTCGCTGCGAGTGGACGAGCACACGGTCGTGGAACTGCGTGTGGGTTCCTTGCACCACCAGTGCGTGATCACCCACGCCGGGGAGCAGTGGGTCGAGACCGTGGGTCTGTTCGAGGACACCGCAGCGCAACTGCCCACGCTGTGCAGCATCGCCCACCCCACGCCGTTCGCCTCGCACGTGGAAGTGGGCTGCACGGTCACCGAGCACTCCCCTCGCGGTCTGCAGCGGGAGCTCGCGCGCCTGCACGACACCCTGGATGCGGCACCCCTGGCCGTGTGCGTCCAGGACACCGAGGACCCCGCGGCGGTCACCGCTGCCACGTGCCACGCGGACCCGGACTCCCACGCCGTGCTGTGGTGGACGTGGCGGGTCTTGCCGGAAAGCGGCCACATCCTGCGCACCCGCGCGCAGCTGCGGTTGCGGACCCCGGTGAAGCTCGCCGCCTGAGCGGCGTCGGCGCGGTGCGCGGGTGTGCGCAGGTCAGAACGGCGACGGCCCCGTATACGGTTCCAGCAGTTCGCGCTGTTCGGGGGTCAGGCGCACCACCGTGCGCGTGCTCGGGAGGTAGAACGCGAGCTGGGTCTGGGCGCGGACGCAGGGAGCGCCGTCGGCGAAGTCGAGGATCTCGAATCCCAGGACCAGGGTGGCGGCCCGGGCGGAGACCACCCACACGCGCACATCCACGGGGACGTTGCGGTACGCCAGGGGGCGCAGGTACTTGACCCGGTGCTCGGCGATCAGCGCCTGGGTGCCCTCCGGGAGCACTGAGAACAAGGGGATCTTGGCCGGCAGGACCTGCTCGCCCGTGCCTACGGGGACGCCGAACGCGGCGATGCGCGCTTCCTCGAGCACACGGACGACCTCCACGTTGTTCACGTGGCCGTACGAGTCCATGTCCCCCCACCGGAGCGGAACCTGGCAGGTCATCGAACGTTCGAGGTGGTCGTTCGAGCGCATGAGCTGACTCCTTGGTGGGTGTTTACCGGTACGAGATGCAGAAGCCTCGGAAGGGGTTCCGCTGGATGAGATGATATCCGCGGCATTCCTGTAAAGCCCCACATCGGAAGGACATCCGTGGCACACGCGGCCTCCGGGCAGACCCTCGCCAAGAAGCGGCGGTGGCCCCTGCTGGTGTTGACCGTCCTGACGATCCTCGTGGTGCTGTGGCTCGCGGTGTGCCACGCCGTGCTGGACAACCCCCGCGTGGATCCGCCGAAACGATCTGACGCGGTGTTCGTGCTCGGACCGCCGGACACGTCCCGTATGGCCTACGCGGAGGACCTCGTGTTCAACCAGCACGTGGCGGACACGCTGGTGATCTCCGCCCCGGACCCCCAGCCGTACGAACCACCGCGGATGCAGGAGTACTACTCGACCCGCCCGTTCTGCGCGCCCCGGGAGGGCGTGGAGGTGATCTGCTTCAAACCGGATCCGTCCACGACCCAGGGCGAGGCCATGGAGCTGCAGAAGCTTTTCGAGGAACGCGGGTGGGACACCGTGACCGCCGTGACCTTCACCCAGCACGCGCCCCGATCGCGGCTCATCCTCTCCCGCTGTTATCCCGGTGAGCTACGCATGTCCGCCGTGGACTTCCACATCACGGGCAAGAGCCTGCTCATGCAGTACCTGCACCAGACGGGCGGCTTCATCAAGGCCTGGCTCACACCGGGGTGCGATCAGCAGCTCCCCTGGAACCCCAAGTCTCTGGACTGACGCTTCACGCTCACGAATCGAGGGGTGGTGCGCGGACCCACCCACGCTGGTTCGGCAGGGCAGGACATGGCCCCACGCGGGTGACTGAGGCGCGGTGCACCGACCGTCGTGAACGGATGGCACGGGGCATGGACGCGCGGTGGTCGACTGCCGCGCACAGTGCGGATCCGAGCAGGTCACCGAGGCGGCCTCCGCAGCCGCTTATGCAGGTCGGAACCGGTTCCTACCCTGGGGTCTGCTTCTTCCCCGAGGTCTTGAGAGGACCACCACCATGCCCAGGTTCCCCCGATGATGGGCCCCAGCCATGCCGCGTGCGGTGCAGCCGCGTGGGTGGCGCTGACCGGTACCTACACCGTGCACCTCGCCGACGTCTCCGTTCCGGTGGGTTTGGGGGTGATGCCCGTGGGCGACCCCGGCGTCATCACCGGCGCGCTGATCTGCGCCGGCGCGGCCCTGCTCCCGGATCTCGACCACCCCGGGGGCACGGTCGCCCGCTCCCTCCCGCCACTGTCCACGTGGGTGGCCCGGGCGGTCGGCAAACTCTCCGGGGGCCACCGCAGGGCCACACACTCGCTCGTGGGGCTGCTCCTGATCATCGTCCTCGCGCTGTTGTCCCAGCGCGCGTCCGTCCCCGTGGGGGACGCCCTGCGCTGGAACTCCTTCTCCTGGCCCGGGGCGGAAGGTCAGGCGGGAGAGATCCCGGACGCCGCGGCGTCGTTACCAGGACAGGTGTTGCCCCTGGCGGCGGTGCTGTCCGTGCTGCTCATCGCGTGCGCGGTGAAGGTCCTGGCGTTCGTCCCGGACCGGCTCTCCCACGCGAACTGGATCGTGGGCATCCTGCTGGGGACGTTCGTCGCGGCGAATCCCCCGCGGGACCCGCGCTGGTTCGTGGTGGCCGTGGGTCTCGGATGCGCCGTGCACATGCTGGGGGACCTGCTCACGACCCAGGGGATCCACCTGTTGTGGCCCCTGCGCACGTCCCTGCCGCTGCCCACCACGTTCTACAAAGGCCGCTCGTTCGTGCGCTTCCCCGTGCTCGGCAACGCGGGCTCCGCCCGGGAGATCGCTCTGCTGGTCCCGGTGACGCTCTACGCGCTCGCTGGACTGTTCTGCGCCGGCGTCACGTGGGCGGGACTCACGGTGAGCATCTGAGGCGCCACAGTGCCGCCGCCCCTACCGAGAGTTCGACCACGCCGCGATTCGCCAAACGTCGCACGCGTCAGGTATTCTTTTCGACGTTGCTCACCGGCGAATGCCGCGTGGAACAACGAGCGCGAGTGGCGGAATAGGCAGACGCGCACGGTTCAGGTCCGTGTGCCCGAGAGGGCGTGGGGGTTCAACTCCCCCCTCGCGCACCGCAAGAAGTCCCGTTCGACCGGAAGGTCGGGCGGGACTTCGTCATTCGCGGGGTCGGTCGAAGGCAACCGTTATCCGGCGCTTCCCACCGGACGGCTCCGTAGAACCGAAGCCGACGGAGACCGCGGGAACCCTCCGTATCGATGGTGCGGCCGGCCCCTCGCGCCGCGGCCCCCGCTCAATCCTCGGTCAGTTCGTACCGGGCCCCGTCCAGGGCGCGCCTGAGCACTCCCGTGTCCACGGCGTGCCGATGGAAGAACGCGGCGTCGAGCACGAACATCCGCAGCCACCCGTTGAGCGCGGACTCCGCGACGGCTTCCCCGGGGCGCACGACCCGCCGGGCCACCGCGGCCACGACGTCGTCGACCCAGCGCACGGGCAGGTCCGGCACGCTGCGGATCAGATCCGCGCGCTGGCCGAGAAACTGCAGGCGCCGGTCGTGTCCCTGCGCGGGGACCGGGGCATCACGCCCTCGTCCGGACCATGGACGCAACACCCCGGGTGGCACGCCCCGGACGCACGGTGGTTGCCGTGCGTCCGGGGCACCGGCCGGGTACCGCTACCCCCGACTCACCGTGACCTTGCCGGTGGAGCAGTGCCACGTGGCCACCACACCGCGGGAAAAGCGCTGGGCCATACCGCCGGAGACAGCGTACTCGTCGGTCGCGGGGTACCCCCACGCGTGTTCGTGCCCGGCCTTCTGCCAGGCCGTACCGATCCCGCCGCTGAGCTTGATCACGCGGGTGCCCGTGCCCGGGGAGTACATGGCGCGGTAGCGGGCGTTGCCGTTGCGGAAGTCCTGGTAGGCGCCGCCGGGGATCTTGCGCTCCGCCATTACGGGATAGCCCCACCCGCGCTCCAGACCGGCAGCCTTGTAGGCGTTACCGATGCCGGTCCCCCACTTCACGGGGTGGGCGCCGGTCGCGGGGCTCCAGTAATACGTGTAGTTCTTCGTGAAGCCCTGGTAGACCCCGCCCGCGCGCCCCGTGGGCTTCTCCGCCGACGTCGGTTGCCCATATGTCCCCATCCCACCCGTAGCGACGTAGTCGGTCCGGATGGCCCCGCGCAGCCAGGACGTCTGAGGGGTGCCCCGTGTGGCGGTCTGGCCCGTCGTCGTCGGCGCGGGCGGCAGCGTGGCCAAACCCTGGGCGATCAGGCCCACGACGTCGTAGTCGTCGTGGTCGTAGCCCTGCAGGGTCTTGAGGGAGGCGCGGGTGAACCCGTCCGCCCGGAACCGCTTCATGCCCTGGGCTGCGGCGGCGGACGCGGACCACGTGGGTGGGTTGGTGCTGCCGGCCACGTCCTTGGTCCCCGCGTGCCATGTGATCGGGAGGGAGCGCACCGCGGCACTCGGCGCGGTCTGCATGCCGCTGGCACCGCCGCCGCCGATGATTGTCGCACCGCCGCCAAGGATCCAGTTCTGCCGATCGGCCAGCAGCTCGTACGTGATGAACTCCGCGCCACCCGAGTAGCCGGCGAGCCACACGCGGGAGGTGTCCAGGTCGTAGGTCTTCACGAGGCTGTCCTTGAGCGCGCGAAAGTAGTCGCCGTTGCCGTCCGCGTCCTCCCACCACGTGATGCCGTTGGGCTTGAGCTTGTGGTCCGGGGAGATGGGGACCACCAGGATCATGTTCTTCTTGCGGGCCTGAGCGGCCAGTGCTGTGAGCGCGGTCCCTTGGGGGCTGTGCACCCAGGTCTCGCCGGGGTTGTCGTAGTCCCCGCCCAGGTAGAACAGCACACCCACGGCCTTCGAACGGTCGATGCCGTTCGTGTAGATGTGGTAGCTCGAGTTCTTGCCCGCGGCCTTGAAGGGTTTGTGATGGGCGGTCGCGGGAAGGGCGGGGGCCTGAGCCGCGTGCACGGGCGCCTCGGGAACCCGCGGCGCGGTCCGGACCGCGGGAACCGCGGGAGCGGTCACTGCGGGAGCGGCGTTCGCCGGGGCCAGGAATGACGGGGAGAGCGCCAACGGGGACAGCGCCGTGACCACGGCGAGGGCCGCCGCGGGCACCACGGAGGAACGGAAGAAACGCATGGGGGGGCTGCTTTCTACATGGGGGGGTATTCAGTTGTGGCCCGCTCGGTCAGCTCATTCCGGGCGCAGCGCTGGCCGAGCATCGGGGGAAATGCTCAGCCAGGTGAAGATCATGCCATCGGCGTGATCGAATTTTGCGAACGCGAAGCCCGTGCCGCGTTAATTTTTGGTGTCCCGGCCGCTCGCAGCCGTCGCCCCCCCAGGACTGGCCGCCCGCGGCCGCCGATCCCGCCCCGATCAGCCCCTCATCCGGGTCACGACGTCGGTGAGCTGCGCGTCTTCCTCCTCGGTGATCCGCACGCCCAGATCCCGGACCTCGGTCACGATCTCCGGGGCCGTCAGTTCCCGCTGCCGGGTCGGCCGCCCAGGGGTGCGCACGGTGGTGCCGTGTTCGGTCACGGTCACGTGGCCCCGCGGGGTGTGCTTCATGACCATGAGGTGATGGCGGAATATGGACTCCGCACCGGTCGAGGTCTGCAGGTGGCCCATCCGCACGTCCGCGGGGTGGATGGTGGACTCGTCCAGCACGTGTTCCATGGCCCCGTCCCGCTCGAACGACCACACGGGCCAGCCCTCGTCCGTGACCCGCCCGATCGAGAAGGTGCGGTCCCCCTCCACGCGGCGAGCGCCGTCGTGCAACGGGATGGGACCCGTGATGCTGAAACCGAAGCCGGGATCACACAGGTAGCGTGTGCCGGCGAGGTCCGCGAGCACGGTCATGTGGGTGCGGGGGCTGTCGAACGAACGCACGCGGCCCAGGGCGCGGCGCACGGTGAAGCCCAGCGCTTCCAGAACGGCCGCGAACAACTGCGAGTGCTCGAAGCAGTACCCGCCGCGGCGGCGTCGGACGAGTTGGTCCTGCACGGTCGCCAATTCCACCCCGGGATGCCGTCCGAGCAGCACCTCCACGTTGCTGAACGGGAACGTGAAAACATGGGCGCGGTGCAGCCGTTCGAGCAGGCCCAGGTCCCGCGGGGCGGCGGCGAGCTGCGCGGCGTCGACATCCAATGCCGCGAGGTAGCCGGGGACGTCCACGTCCTCGATCCGCCACGGGGACGCGAGGCGTTCGTTCATCATGACCTCCGGGGGCACGGGAGCGGGCCGGTACGCGGGGCACGGCAAGGTTGACCCGGCATCATGGTGACACACGACCGCACCCCGACAAGGACCCGTCATGCATCCGCACACCACGTCTCCGTCCCCCTCATGAGCCGCGCTCCGGGACGCGCCGCCGGCTGGATGTTGGGTCTGCTCGTGGTGCTCGCCCTCGTGGTGGGTGCCGTGTGGGTTGGTTCGGGACCGCTGCGTTCGATCGTGTCGAGTGCCCCTCCCGCACTGGGCAGGGCGGAATGCACGGTGACCACGCAGGACGGGGACGTCCCTCTGACCCGCGAGGAGGCCAAGGCCGCGACCACCGCCGTCGTGCGCGGTGCGGACGCCTCCGCGGTACCCGGCGTGGAGCCGACTGTCATGGAGCGTCTCACGCACGGCCCGCCCGACGACGCTGGGCCCAGCCTGCGCTGCCGCGGGCACAGCAGCGAGGGACTCGAGGCGCAGGAGATCACCCCCTCCGGGCTGACGCCCCGGGCCGAAGCGGTCCGGGACGCGATGATCGAGGTCTTCGGCCCCCTGAGCCTCGGCGGTTACGCCCCGGGCGGTGTGGGCCACGGGCATGGCGAGAATTCCACGCACTACGACGGGCGCGCCGTCGACGTGTTCTTCCGCCCCATGACGGAGGAGAACCGCCGGCAGGGGTGGCAGCTCGCGCACTGGCTCGTGGCCCACGCCGAGGACCTGGACGTCCAGTACGTGATCTTCGACGACATGGCCTGGGGTTCGCGCTCCCCCGCCGGGCGCTGGCACCCCTACAACGCGCCGCCGCCCGCGAACGAGATCCTGCGCCACCTGGACCACGTGCACGTAGACGTGGTGCGCGGGGAGCCCGCGTAGTCGTCGCGCACTCCGGCCCGATCCCGTAACGTGACGAACCAGCCCGCACGGCACCCGTTGCGGTCCGTCCCAGCGCAGGAGGACACCCATGAACGCTCACGTGGTGGTTTTCGGAGCCACCGGATACACCGGCCGCCTGGTGGTCGAGTCCCTCGTGGAACGGGGAGTCCGCCCCGTCCTCGCCGGGCGCCGCGAACGGCCCCTGAACCAGCTGGCCTGCACGCTGGGCGGCCTGGACGTGCGGACCGCGGACCTGGCCGAGCCCGATTCCGTCCGCGCGCTGGTCTCCGAGGGGGACGTCCTGGTCACCACCGTGGGTCCCTTCGAGCGACTCGGGGACGTGGCCGCGAACGCCGCCGCGTCGCAGGGTGCCCACTACCTGGACTCGACGGGTGAGGTGGGCTTCGTGCGTCGGCTCCAGAAGCGCTATCCCGCCGCCGCGTCCGACGACGCCGCTGCGCCGGGTGATGCGCCCCGCGGCACCATGCTGCCCGCATTCGGTTACGACTACGTGCCCGGGATCCTCGCGGGATCCCTGGCTCTGGAACGCGCCGGGGACCGCGCCGAGACTCTGCGGGTGGGCTACTTCGCCCCCGGGGCGGGCCCTACCGGGTTGAGCGGCGGGACCATGACCACCATGCTCGAGGAGCTGAGCAAACCGTTCCTGGTGTGGCGTGGTCACCGGTGGCAGAAGCCGGGGCGGATACCGCGGCAACACACGTTCACGGTAGACGGGGCGAAGCGCAATGCGGTGATGGTCCCCGGGAGCGAGATCGTGTTCCTGCCGGAGGCGTTCCCGGAGGTTGCGAACATCGAGGTGTTCAACGGGTGGTTCTCCGCGCCGGGGCCAGTCATGAAGGCTGCGCTACCCGTGATGGCCGTGGCCGGTTCCTCGTCCCTGGCCCGCAAGGCGCTCGGCAAGGGCATCACCGCCCTGACCGGGTCCGAGGGCGGGCCGAGCGCGAGTGAGCGGGCGAAGTCGTCCTCCCTGGCCACCGCAGTGGTCACCGACTCCCGGGGCGAGACCGTGTCCGAGGTCCGTGTGGCGGGTCCCAACGTCTACACGCTCACGGGTCACCTCTTGGCGGCCGGGGCGGAGCACGTGCTCAAGGACCGTTCACGGGCGCGCGGGGTGGTGGGCCCGCTGCAAGCCTTCGGCATGGAAGGCCTCGTGGAGCTGTGCGCTTCGGCGGGGTTGCGGGAGGTCAGCTCCGGGGCGACTCGCTGACCGCGGTCGAGCCGCCTTCCACATGAGGATCTGCCGATGACGACGCCCCGGTCGCCGAGACCCCGGACGACGGTGCTCCGCGCACCGCGGCGACGTTCCCCCGGTGGGTAGACACGGCGTCGTCGGCATCCGAGGACTCACGGCCGGCGGCATCGGAGGAGTGAACGTCGTCGTCGCCGTGCTTCTTCCCGAAGGGCAGCACGTGGACGATGCCCACGATGATGGAACCCCACACGATGCCCAGCACCAGGGCGCAGAACGTCTCCACGAGCCACGCGAGCGCGGGGCCCACCCCGGCCACGTGGTGCACGGACTCACCCAGGTGGTGGACCCAGTCGTACACGGGGGTGAACCCGAGGTCGGCCATGCCCATCAGGATGATGTGCCCGCCCACCCACAGCATGGCGAAGACACCCACGATCGAGATCACGGACAGCACCGTGGGCATGGCCTTGACCAGGCCCCGGCCGAACTTCTGGGCGCCCTCGGAGTCCTTCTGGGCCAGGGCCAGGCCGATGTCGTCCATCTTCACGATCAGGGCCACGACGCCGTAGACGAGCACCGTGATGACGATCGCCACCACGATCAGGATGAGCGTGCGGGACAGGAACGGCTCGTGGGAGACCTCGTTGAGCGCGATCACCATGATCTCCGCGCTGAGGATCAGGTCCGTGCGGATCGCCCCGGAGGTGATCTTCTTCTCCGCCTCCGGACCGCGGTCCGCGGCGGGTTCGTTGGGGGCGTGGTCCTTGTGGGACAGGTGCTCGATCACCTTTTCCGCGCCCTCGAAGCACAGGTACGTGCCGCCCAGCATCAGCAGCGGCGTGAGCAACCACGGCGCGAACTGGCTCAGGATCAGGGCCGCCGGCAGGATGATCAGCAGCTTGTTGCGCAGGGAGCCGATCGTGATCTTCTTGATGATCGGTAGTTCCCGCTTGGGGTTAACACCCTGCACGAATCGCGGGGCCACCGCGGTGTCGTCGACGACGACGCCCGCGGCCTTGGCGCTCGCGCGCCCCGCCGCCCCGGCAATGTCGTCCACACTCGCGGCGGTCAGCTTGGCGAGTGCCGCGATGTCATCCAGCAGCGCAGCCAGTCCAGCGGCCATCAGGCTCCCTCAATCCATGTGCTCAGCCATCTTGATTAAGGACAAGCGTAAAGGGTGCCGCGGCCGGCGCGAACCACGAGCGGCATCGGCCCCTGTCCGAGGTGGTTCGCGCCTCGGTCGCCGAGACCGCTACGCGCGGTCGATTCCACTGCGGTGCAGATCGGCCATCGCCTGTGCGACCACGACGGCGCGTTCGGGGCCCAGGACGTCCACGAACGTGGCCGTCATCGTCTCGGCCACGAGATCACGGACCTTCCCTGCCGTGGTGCGGCCTTCGGCGGTGAGCTCGAGGTAGACGACGCGCCGGTCCTCGGGACACGGGGCACGCCGGACCAGGCCGCGCTTGGTGAGCCGGTCCGCGACCTTGGTGAAACCGCCGGTGCTGAAGGCCACCTGACGGGCCAATTCGGCCATGGGCATGCGCTGGTGCGGGGTGCGCGTCAGCCGCAGCAACGCCTCGGCCTCCGCGGCGTTCAACGCATGGGCCGCGGCCACCTCTCGGTGCAGGTTCTTGTTGGTGCTCTGGAACCCCTCGATCACCTGGCCCCACAGGGTCACGGGGTCCACCGCCTGGGCAGCGGTGTCGGCGTGCGCGGTCATGATCTCCCCTTTCGAGCCCTTCGAGCCCTTAGAACTCGTTGAGCTGAGGGATGATTTTACCTCGCCACGGAAACATTTGTCCAAGAATCTTCTTGCGCGGCCACCCCTAGCCCCGCACCCTGTCCCGACCCCTTGAGCGGACCCCGACCGCAAGTTAGTCTTGCGAGGAAGATATTTCTGTTCAAATGAGTTCATCTCCACCCGGACCGCCCCGTCGCATCCCGGACACGCGCCGGGAGGCCGCGACAGCAGCGTCGTCGTCTCCGGCGAACGCAGCCGGCGCGCGAAACCACGAGGAGCCGCCATGACCGAGCAGGACCGCTTCTTCCTGGACAAGTCCGACCCCTCCAGCTGGCGGGCGGTCAACGCCTTCTCCCGCAAGGTCGGGGCCGCGGCCGAGGACGCGGGCATCCCCGCCTCGGTCGTGGAACTGGTCAACGTGCGGGTGTCCCAGCTCAACGGGTGCGCGTTCTGCCTGGACCTGCACGTCCGCAAGGCCGAGGCTGCCGGGGTGACCGCGCAGCAACTCGCCGTGCTCCCCGCATGGCGTGACACCGTTCTTTTCAATGCCGTAGAACGGGCCGCCCTGATCATCGCCGAAACGGCCACCCTGCTGCCCGACGAGAACACGCGGCACGCCGAGCAGGCCGCGGCCCGGGAAGCACTGAACGACGAGCAGTACTCCGCTCTGCAGTGGACCGCGATCGCGATCAACGCCTTCAACCGGATCTCCATCCTGTCCGGACACCCCGTCCGTCCCCGTAAGACTGCGTCCGCGCCGGCCGGTGCGACCACGAGCAGCGGAGGTGCACGATGACCAACCTGGAACGCAACCCGCAAGAGGTCCTGTGCACCGAGGCGATCGGCGCCGGGGCGGCCCTGCTGACCCCGCGGGACGTGCCCCTGGGTGGCCCGCGGGCGATGACCGTGCGCCGCACCCTCCCCCAGCGCCATCGCAGTCTCATCGGCGCGTGGTGTTTCCTGGACCACTACGGCCCCGATCCCGTGGCAGACACCGGGGGCATGTCCGTGGCGCGCCACCCGCACACCGGCCTGGCCACGGTGAGCTGGCTGTTCACCGGCGGCATCTCCCACCTGGACTCCGCCGGGTACAGCGCGGACGTGCGCCCCGGGGAGGTCAACCTCATGATCGCCGGGCGCGGGATCTCCCACCAGGAGTTCTCCACCCCGGACACCACCACCCTGCACGGCGTGCAGCTGTGGTACGCCCTGCCGGACGACACCCGTCACATGGCACCGACCTTCGAGCACTACACGCCAGAGCCCGTGAAGAACCACGGCGCCGAGCTGCGGATATTCATCGGTGAGCTGGCCGGATCCACGTCCCCGGTGAACACCTACACACCCCCGCTGGTGGCCGCCGAGATCCTCATGGAGCCGGGAACGGAACTGGAACTGAACCTGGACCCGTCCTTCGAGCACGGGGTCCTGGTGGACACCGGGGACCTGAGCCTGAACTCGGCGCCGATCCCGGAGGACCACCTGGCCTACCTCCCCACGGGGCGGGACAGCGTGGTCCTAACCGCCGGCGAGAAGCCCGTGCGGGCCATGCTCCTGGGCGGGGAGCCCCTGGGGGAGCAGATCGTGATGTGGTGGAACTTCGTGGGCCGCACCCACGAGGAGGTCGTGGCCTACCGTGAGCAGTGGCAGGCCGAGATCGACGCCGAACCGGCCCCCACCCCAGAGTCCGGAACTTACTCGGACGGGACCCCGTACCCGCGCTTCGGCCCCTTTCCCGACGATCAGCCCGCGCCATTGCCGGCCCCGACTTTGCCCACCGTCACTTTGCGACCCCGCGGCTGAGCCCGCCCGATCCCGCCCCGCCCGATCCCACCCAGGAGAGTCCCGTGGAAACCGAATCCGACATCACCGTCCGCCACAACGCCGACGGGCACCGCTACGAACTCCTCGACGGTGACGCGGTCATCGGCGAGGCGCACTACCTGCCGTTCGACGGCGCCGACGAGCCGCAGCGGATCTTCTACCACACGACCGTCGACGACGCTTACAGCGGTCAGGGTCTCGCCTCCACGCTCTCGAGGGTGGCCTTGGACGGCACCATCGCCGACGGGAAGACCATCGTCCCGGTGTGCCCCTACATCAAGTCCTGGCTCGGCAAGCACGACGACTACCAACCCCACGCCACTGCGGTCCGCCCGACGCACTTGCAGGCGTTGTCGGGGATGAATCGGTAACTTCTATCGGCGCCTCAGCACAGCCGCTTCCACTCACCCGGCCGCGGGTCCCAACACGGTCACGAGGAACTCGCTGTCCGGGGACCAGGGGCGTACGTCCCACCCCGCCAGGGTGAGTTGCGGTGTGAGACCCTCCGCAGCGGCGTCGGCGAAGAACTCCTCGGCGGAGTAGCCGCGCCCCGCGCCGAAACCGACCACCGCGCGGCCGTCCTGACCCAGGTGACTGCGGAAGCCGCGCAGCACGTCCCGCCGGGTGTTTTCCGCTAGGAACGTGACCACGTTGCCCGCGCACACGATGGCGTCGAAGGCGTCCCCGAGGTCCATGTCGGCCAGTACGGCGAGATCGGCCACGCGATACTCAGGGCCCGGGTAGTCCTGCCGGGCGGCGTCGATCAACTCGGGATCCACGTCCACCCCGACCACCCGATGCCCGGCCGCGTGCAGGTACCCGGACAGCCGCCCCGCTCCGCACCCGGCATCCAGGATGCGAGCGCCGCGGGGAACCATGGCGTCGATGAGCCGGGCCTCCCCCACTATGTCCTCCCCGCGCGCGGCCATGGTGCGGAACCGTTCGATGTACCACTGGGAATGCCCGGGGTTCCGAGCCACCTGGGCAAGCCACTTGTTCTGTTCCGTCATGGGGCCAGGCTATCGAGGTGCCGCCCCCTTGCCCACGCTCCGCGTGCCCGCCTCAGTGAACGGTCTGGGTAGGCTGACGATCGGCAGGCTCGTCGGCGAACAATGCTCGGAGGACAGACAGTGGCTGGACGTGGAGGCGTCTCGTGGCGGCTGCGCCTCGCGGCGCTGCGGTACCGATTCGAGGAGAGCCTGTTCCTCTATCCCGCCATCATCATGCTGGGCGGGATCGTGTTGGCAATCATCGCGACGTCCGTCGATCATGCCCTGGGGTACGACACCCACGTGCCGTTCACGCTGGAGATGAGCAGCAACGCGGCCACGTGGTTGCTGGCCACCGTGGCCGGGGCGATGATCACCACCGTGGGCGTGGTGTTCTCCCTGACCGTGGTCAGCCTGCAGTTGGCCAGCAGCCAGTTCTCACCTCGGGTCATGCGGTCCTTCATCCGGGACCGGCTGAGTCAGCGCGTGATCGGCCTGCTCGTGGCCACCTTCTTCTACTGCGTGCTGGCGCTGCCCAGTGTCAGCGGGGAGACCACGGCCCCTGCGCCGAAGGTGTCGCTGACGCTCGCCGTGGTGCTGACGCTGATCACCGTGATCGGCATCATCGTGCACCTGGATCACCTGGCCCACGGGCTCCAGGTGGGCAACGTGGCCCGGGTCATCGCGGACGAGGGAGAGAAGGTGGCCGCCGCACTCGACGAAGTGCCCTCCGGGATGCGTGAGGTCGACCCCCGGGACTTCCACGATGCCCCCGATGACGCCGCGGTCATTCCCGCCACGCGCAGCGGATGGATCAGCCAGGTGGATATCCGCCAGCTCCTCGCGGCCGCCTCCCCCGACACCACCGTGCGCATGGACACCCGCGTGGGTGCTTACATCCACGCCGGTGAACCCCTGTTGACGGTGTGGCCCCGCCCCTCTGCCGCCAGCAGGAAGGGTCTCGCCGAGTCGATCGGCGTGTCCGACATGCGCACCACGCTCCAGGACGTCGACTTCTCCATCCGGCAGCTCGTGGACATCGGGCTGCGTGCCCTGAGTCCGGCTGTGAATGACCCCACGACCGCCGTGGAGGTCATCCTGCGGCTGGGGAGTCTGATGCGGACGTTGCTCATCACTCCACTTCCGCCCCCGGCGTTGCAGGACGGATCCCACCGGGTGCTCGTCCAGCCCTGGAACCTCTCCCATGAGGAATACATCGCCCACGCCTTCGATCAGCTCCGGCAGACGTGCCTCGACCAGCCGGACGTGGCCGCCACCATGTTGCGGGGGCTGCGGATGCTGATCACCCACCTGCGAGACCAGGGGCACCCCGATCTGGTTCCGGCACTGCAGCGACAGATGCAACTGCTGCTCGACGGGCTCGAAGCGCAGAAGGACATGCACCCCGAGGATCTACGCCACCTCCGCTCCCTGTCCTCCGACCACACGGATCCCGCCGACCACAGTCGGTGACCCGCCCCCGCCGGGTTACGCACAGAAAC
>NZ_JAUZUS010000013.1:0-57639 GCF_031844145.1 Kocuria sp. PD6 | reverse complement strand
CCGCATATGTAGCTATATAACAGTTCATAAATTTGTTTTACGAGTTTATTAGACGGAGGACGCAATGACGGTTCTTGCCTTGCCCAGCCCTACCCTTGACGATCTCGCCTACCTCATCACCCCCGTTCACGCCTTGCAGTGGTGGCTCGTTGCTGTCGTTCTCCTCTTGACCGCCACCCTCCGGGCCTTTCTTCGGTGGTGTGACTTGACAGGAGTTGGCACCCCTTCAGGCCCCGAGCAGGGCGCCGCGGCGGGAACCCAGCTTGAAGACAAGCTGCCTCGCCGCTGACCGAGTGCACCAACCAGCTCCCTGTCTTTCGCCAGCGTGCGCAGATGTATGTCATGGACCGTCGAGACCATAGTTATTGTGTTTGTATTATCCTTTTTGTAAAATCGTACTAGTCAGCGGGGCAGACGGCCCCACCATCACCGACGCAGGAGGCATCATGGCCACCATCACCGCTCTTTTCGTTCCCGCAGACGCCACAGCTGAGCCGGAGCTGCGCGAGCTCGAACGCTCCACCACCCTCGATGCGCTCCAGGCTGCCGTGGGCGGTTACGTCGAGGTCGTGCATCTGCCGGGCGTGAAGGCAGACATGTTCATCAACGAGGAGGGCAAGCTCTGCGGGAAAGCTTGCAACGTGCGGGCAACTACTTTGGCGGGGATGCTCTACAGCGGCTTGGGCCTGGGGGACTACATCGCCGGGGACGCCGTCATCACGGGCGCCCCGGACGAGGACGGCGACGCTACGGGCCTTGATCCTCTCCAGGTTCACGAGCTGACTGGTGCCCTCCAGCAGATTTGAACCATCCCGCCACCCGTGTGGGGCCCGCTGGAGGCATCCCTGCCTCCAGCGGGCCCCACATCGCGTTGTGAGCGCGCTCTAGGAGCGCTCCCGGTCGTTGGGCCCCCACATGCCCACCCAGCCCGTACAGACCTCCCAGTAGACGATGTGCGCCACTGGCTGTCCTGACCTGTCCCTGACGACGTCCATGGCTTCGCCCACTGCCCACTGCCCGTCCGGCGGGTTCCCGCCGGGCCAGGTCGCAGGATTGATCTCCCACGGCGGGTACGGGATTCTCCGCCCTGACCCATCACCGGCCGGCTTCGGAGGCTGCACCGTCTCCGCCCACAGCCGCCCGTCACCGCTGACGATCACGCCACGGTCACGATGACCCGCCTCTGCTGCGGATCTTGCCCACGCCGCGAGCGCCGCGCACCGCTCGGGGTTCAGACCGTGGTTGTGCATCGCTACCCGCGCGGTGCGCATGTAGTACTCGGTCGCTTCGTCCTCCGTGGTCATCACGTTCTCCTGGGGCCGAGTGCTGTGCGCGAGCGGTTACGGCGCCCCGTGGGGCGCCAGTGAGTGTCTGGTCAGGCGTGGTTGAGCATGCGGGCGTAGGCCTTGAACAACACCTCCTGGCGCTGCTCCTCGGTCGTGAGCTTCCGGGGCGCCCCAAAGGCCTTGTCCACCTCGCGGTCCAGGGCGTCGTGGGCGCGGATCAGGGCGGAGTCCATGGCCAGCGGGGAGTAGTGCGCGGCCAGCGAGCGCTCGGGGTGCAGCGCGCGGGCATCGAGCACCTTCTGTCCCGCAGCGGTGATTCTGGCTCGGGTGGCATCGTCCAGGTCGGGGAAGGGGAACGTGTACCAGGTGAGCGTGGACCCGAACCGCAGGTCGGATTTGATGCGCCCGCCGATGGCTTTCTGCCAGGCCAGGAACATGGAGGAGGACAGCGCCGCGAACTGGAGGCCGTCAGGGTCGGAGATGGTGAAGTTCGCATCCCCGGCGATGACCTCGGGATCGAAGCGCTTGACGGTGAAGTACCGGCGGTTCTCCGACACGTGCCGGGGAATGCACACGTAGGGCTCGTCCCGTTTGGCCAGCTGCCGGAACAGGTGGTGGTGCGGATACTCCCTGGTGGTGGCTGCCTTGGAGCGGCCCCGGAAATCGCGCACTGCCTCAATCCGGGCCTTCAGCACCGGGGACCGGCGAATGTCCTCCGGGTCCATGTCCTCCAGCCACAAGCACCAGCGGTCCACATCGTGCAGCAGCTCGCTGGCCCCCACGTAGGGGTGGACGTACTTGGCCGCCACCGGATCGGCCATCACTTCCGCGTAGTCCGCAGGCTCCACGATCAGGTTTCCGCCGTCGCTGGGCATAGAACCACGCCATGTCTTGTCCAGCACAGGGGAGAGCATCTTGGAGCGCTTCTCCACCAGCAGGTTGGGCCCGTCCACCAGGTACGCGTTGATCCCCTGGGACACGGGCACTTCGCGCGGTTCCGCCCATGGGTTCTCGTAGTCGAACAGCCGGGCCCGTGCTGCCCGGTCGCGGTCGAAGCCCACGATCACACAGTGGACCGCGGCCTGCCCGGGGGCTTGGGAGTCCCAGGCGAAGGTGCGGTGGGCGAAGGCCACCCGCCAGCCTTCCGAGAAGATCAGCCCGAACAACCGCGGCACCTGGTCTCCCTGGGTGATCGAGTTGGTGGTCACGAACGCGAAAGCCCCGCGGCGATCACGGTAGAGCTGGAGGGCTTTGGCGTGCCAGCTGGTGACGAAGTCCAGGCGGGAGAGCTGGTCGATGTTGCCCCAAGCGTGACGCATGTCCGCCAGCTGTGCCGCGTTGCGGGTGTTGTCGCCCAGGAACGGGGGATTGCCGAAGACGAAGGTCTGGCCGGTCGGTTCGGGCAGGATCTCCTCCCAGTCCAGGCGCAGCGCGTTGCCGTGGGTGATGTGGGCGGTGATGGTGATGGGCAGACGCTCCGGGGCCTGGCCGATGGCCGCGGCCAGGCGCAGGTTGGCTTGGTGGTCCACGAGGAACATGGCGGTCTCGGCGATCTTGGCCGGCCACCAGTTGATCTCGATGCCGTAGAACCGGTCGATGGTCAGCTTCTGGTCCAGGGTCGCGTCCAGGCTCATGGTCATGCCCTGGGTGGCCGAGTAGTCCTTGGAGCGCCGGCGCTTCTCGGCGAGCACATCGGTTTCGATCTCGCGCAGCCGGGCGTAGGCGACATTGAGGAAGTTGCCGCCACCGCAGGCGGGGTCCACGTAGATGTTCGCCGCCATCTCCTCCAGGAAGCTGTCGAACTCGCGGGCGCTGGTGGACTTGTTGCGAATCAGCCGGTCCGCCCGCGCCCGGTAGTCATCCAGGAACAGCGGGCCAATGGTCTTGAGAATGTTCTCCTCGGAGGTGTAGTGCTCCCCCGCCGCGCGGCGGGCCTCCCGGGACTTCACGAGCTGGAACATCGCCCCGAACACCGACACCGAGATCCGTGACCACTGGAACCGGCACGCGGCCAGCAACGCCTCACGGGTCTCCGGGGTGAACCAGTCCACCTCGGTGGCATCAGCGAAGATCCCACCGTTGACGTAGGGGAACTGGGCCATCAGCTCCGGGGTGCGCGGGGAACGCCGGGCGGGCGGTGTGTTCAGGTGCCGGAAGAGGGCTTCGAGCTGCGTGGAGAGGCTGTCGGCGGTGGTCTCCTCCAGCACCCACTGGTAGAACAGGTCGCGGCGCCACAGGCCGGCGTCATCGCCGTAGAGCATGAACAGCAGTCGGGTCATCAGGATCGAGGTGCGTTCGGCGCGCTCGTCTTCTTCCTCGCGGGTGCGCGGGGCTTGCTCACCCACGGTTTCGTCTGCGTCGTCGCCGAGCACAGAGGTATAGAGCCCGGCCATCAGGCGGGCGGCGACGATGGAAGCGTCTTCTTGCTCCCGGTGCGTGACCGCCTCCAGGCCGATGAGGAACTTCAAGGTGTCGTAGTGCTGAGGCAGCTGCGACAGGGTGAAGCGCACCTCGGGTTCGGTGCCGTCCAGGCGCAGCACGCGGAGCTGCTCGAGGTTGGTGGCGATCGCGTACTTGGGCCACTCGGTCTGGGCGATCCCGCCGCGCAGGTAGTCATTGATCTGCTCCACCGCGTCATCAAGATCCACGTCGAGGCTCTTGGCCTCGCCGATGGCCACGCCGACCATGAAGAAGTCGATTCGTCCACGCCGGCCCGTGGAGGCGCGGGTGGCGTCGCGCTCGAACAGGTCGATCCGTTCGGGGATGATCCCGAAGCACCGCAGCAGCGCTGACCAGAACTGCTGCGCGTACTTCGTCTCCGTCGAGCTCTCCCCCGTGGAGCGCCACCCGGCGATGCGCTCTCCCCAGCCGGTCGCAAAGCCTTGCAGGTTGGCGATGATCTCGGCGCGGCCGAGCTGATCTTGTGACATATGCATGAGAGTACGGGCGCCGATGCCCGCCCGCGCCTACGACTCGCGTTCCCGGTCGATGTGACCCCGCGGGGCGTCATCGGGGCGGGTCGCGAGCGCGCGGGGCACCCTCTTTTGCGGGGCCTTTTGTTCATCTTATGAACTTGCTAATCTAGTCCATAAAATTATTTGTTGCACTTAGATCGACCCGCTCGCCCAGGAAGGACCGCATCATGCTCACCATCTACACCACCCCCGGATGCACCGACTGCAACGCCACCCGCAAGGCCCTCACCCGCCGAGGACTGCCCTACCGCACCGTGGACCTCACCACCGACTCCAAGGCCATGGACTACGTCCGCGGCCTCGGGTACGCACAGGCACCCGTGTGCGTCACCGACACCGGCGAGCACTGGTCCGGCTTCCGCCCCGACCGCCTCACCATGCTCGCTCGCGCCTGACGTCCCTCGTGACTCCGCTGGCTTTTCACGGGCTCCAGGTCGCCGTGCTGATCGCCGTTCCTCTGGCTTGCCGAGGGGCGGCGATCTTGGCGCGTCCCCGCGGACAGAACGGGCTCTCGCCCCTGCTGCGGGCGCGCCTAGCTCATTACACAGCGAGTCCGGCGCGCGCCGATGACGCGTTCACCCGTTGCGCCCCGCGCACGCAGCGCCGCATGCTTCGCCACCTCCGGGGGCAACGTCGTGTGGAGGCCTACATGGCCCTCGTGCCCCTCACCGCCGCGGCTATCCTCGCGCTGGCCCTGGTGCTCCTCGGCGCACCCCGGGGGCTCTGGAGCGCGCCTTACCTGGCCGTTGTCCTGGCCCTGTCCGGCGCGCGGGCAGCGGGGCGATGGATGGCCCTCCAAGATCTCTACCTGCGTGCGCGTGGTGAGGTAGCTCGCCGCGGGGATCTCGGGGATCTGTAGGCGCAAAGACCGCGCCCAGAATGGGGTGGTTCATGGGCTCTCTACCGCTGCGCGTCCCGAACGCTCGCACCGATCCCAAGTACACCCCCCAGCCCTTGAATGGCAGCGGCCGGCGCCCCACTGCTGCGCTCGCGTCCGGTGAACGTCTGGCGACGATAGTCCTTCCCGACTATCTGCCCCACCCATATCCTTGTGGTCTGCTATGCCCACGAACCCGGGCGGAATCCCTCTCTCCGCTGCATGCGCATCCCCCTCTCGCCTCTCTAATCACACAGGAACAGCCACTATTAGAGCAGGTGTTTCACGCACCCATTTCCATAAAAACGGAATATGGTCCATTGTGTGAAAAGTAAGAAGCAATACCACCTCTTGAAAGGGAGATACACATGAATGATTCAACGGTTATCCAGTCCATGCCCACCATCAACGGCTCGCCGGAAGACGGTCGTAGTGATTCGGAGGCCGGGCGCATCATTGCCGAGAACATGGAATGGGTTATTCGCCCATATGAAGGCATCTTTGATGCTGACGGCAAGAAGGTTGCCGGTGGTTTCGAGGAGCTGGGGCTCGCCGCCCGTGAACTGGGCATGACCCTTGTGGACGAGCGTCACCCGTCCCGCGTGATTGGTGTTGACTGGGGTATCTGTGACAAGCTTCGCCCCGAGAACACCGCCGCGAGGCTGCGCCAGCAGATTGCCTCGCACAACGGGGCGCCCTGGCACACCTGGTGATGCCACAGGGGGCTTAGCCGCCCCCTCAGCAAAGCGCCCCTACCGTATGTTCACGGTAGGGGCGCTTTTTATTTTGTAACTCTGCATGCGCCTATCGTTGGTCGGCGAGCATGATAACCGCCACGACCACCGCCACCGCCAGCACACCAAAAACCGTGAAACCAAACACGACAGGGATTGTGGCGAGCAAGACCCACGCTCCCACAATCGCGGGCGTGGCCACGCCCAGAGCAATGGGAACAAGGTCTACACGCGACTCCGTGCCCCCATCGAACAAACGGGACCAAATGCGCCACAATGCCCACGCCTGCGCCG
Organism: Kocuria sp. PD6; assembly: GCF_031844145.1. Classification (NCBI taxonomy): domain Bacteria; kingdom Bacillati; phylum Actinomycetota; class Actinomycetes; order Micrococcales; family Micrococcaceae; genus Kocuria; species Kocuria sp. PD6. The sequence continues at coordinate 51,473 of NZ_JAUZUS010000013.1, read as the reverse complement.
CAGCGGCCGCCAGAACAACACCGACCACCTTCCACAGCTTCCCACGGAATGAGTTGGCCGGAAGGTGATTCAAGATCTCGAAGATTTGATCTCCGAACGCCCACAGTGCCGTCGCAATCAGCGCCACCATGGCCACGACAACCACTACCTGTAGCCAGGTCGCCATTTCATCCCAGGCCTCACGGACCCACCCCACCACCATCGGAGCCACCGCTCCGAGCATGACCAGCCACAGCACGGCCAGGCCAAGGTTCATCGCCCACTCGCCCCCATCCCAGACTCCCGTCACGAAGTGATCCGAGAGGAACGGGGGCGCATCAGTCGATCGAGTCAATAACATCAGGTCTCCTTCGTAGCGGGGCACACCCAACACACCCCAGACTCCGCATCACTTCCGCATCGCTACGCCGGGGCACTAGCCCGCGAGCGCCGGGTGTTGGTGGTGATGGAGCGGATGGGGGGTATCAGCGCCAGGATGCCAGCGGTGAGGGCGAGGATACCGGGAAGGGCCGCCCACCAGGGGGGCGTCACGGCCGCGGCGGCGATGATCCCGAGTCCCAGAAAACCGACGATGGCTGCGCCTATGAGGCTCACAGCGTCGAGGGTTAGCCAGAGGACGATCCCGGGGAAGCGGCGGTGAGCGGCGATCTCTCGGGGCACGACTCTGCGCACTGCCAGGCGTGCGAGTGCGACGAGAGCGAGGGCGCCCATGCCGATGTATCCGGCGAAGCTGACGGTGATGGCCAGGGCGAGACCGCTGAGCCAAGAGAGGGACAGCAGACCCGTGACGATGATCTTGCGGAGGCGCTGCATGACCCTACTCATGGTCGCCCCCAGCGGGGACAGCGACCTCGGCGCCGGGCATGGACGGGGTAACCACCCCGGCGTCCACCCGGCGCTTCACCGATGCGGCCATGGCCATGCGGATCTTCTCGGCAGCCTCCCGCGCACGGGCCAGGTGGATCAGGGTGGAATCCCGGTCACGCTCGCGGATCTTCTCGTGCTCCAGGTAGCCGGCATGGACAGCTTCGGTGCGGCGCACGCGGTTCAGTCGAGTCGCCAGCTGCGTAGGGTGTTCAGCCGCCAGGATGTCGGGGGCAGCAGCGAGCACGGCGGGAACTTCCGCGCGCTCGCGGACCCATGTGCGGCGCAGGGTTGCTTGCAGGATGGTCAGCGCGGCGAGGAGGATTCCCAGGGCGATGAGCAGGGTGGGCAGCATCACGACTCCTTATCATTTACACACCTTATTGAATCATTGTTTGAGTTCATCATATAGTGGTTGAGTCTCATGCGATACCGCGTGACCCATCGAATCGATCCCCGAAACCACACCGGAGCGGACATGGAAACCCAGGAAAACACCGTCACGATCACCGCCGATGCGCAGCAGGCCGGCGGATGGTGGACCGCACGCGCCACCAGCCACGAGCTACCGCCTGCCACGGCCCGTAGCCTGACCTCTGTGACGACGCAGCTGAAGAAGATCGCCGGGGACATCCTGGGCGTCCCCCAGGAGGGCATCGACCTGACGGTGAGCACCGAGCTGCCCGATGACGTCCAGCTGCTCGTGGACCAGGCTGGCGAGCACCAGCAGGAGGCCGAGGCCGCAAGCCGCCAGGCGCGTGAGAATCTCCTCCGCGCGGCCGTGGAGTTGAAGGAGACCGGGTGGCCCGTGCGTGACATCGCCTCGCGGCTGCGTCTGTCGAGCAAGACCATCACAGAGGCCACCAGCCGCGGCACCGATGCTCCCGCGGCGGCCGCGGAGACCGAGGACGCGGTGGAGACTGAGGACGTGGCATAGCCCCATGTCCGCGGAGTTCTGCGCGCTCTGTGATGCGACCGGCCTGGACACCGAGTTCTGGGCCGGTCGCCTCCGTGTGCCCGCAGCCGAGATCGACCGCTGGGGTACCCCCACCGGGGCCCCACCCCGGGCCGTCATCGACCTGCTGGACACCACCCTTCAGTGGCAGCACTCCAAGCTGGAGCTGCTGGAGAGCACAGCGCGCGCCGGCCAACGTGTCCATTTGCTGCGCTTTCCCGACGAGCTGGACTTCATCGCCACCTATGGGCCCGCGATCCCGTGGAAGGCCCACGAACACCTCATTGCCCAGGCGTATGCCCGGCTGCGCGTTCTCCAGCTCCCTGCCGTGCTGCACGACTTCGACGCCGTGGCCTTCCACCAGTGGCTCGGACCCTGCCCAGACACCCCTACTGCTCGTGCTCGGTGGCTGGCGGGGCTCACTGACACCGAGGGGGCCTTGGCGCGGGCGGATCGGCTGATCGCGGAAGCGTTCCAGGGTACGACGTCCCCCCCAGGCACCTGAGACCACCGCGCGCAGGCAGAAGGCGGGCTTCCCCCGAGGGGGGTGGCCCGCCTTTTGCCTGCGCTGATCTAGAGCTGGTCGTGGTCCACGGCTTCGTGGATCACCTCCAGGGCTTCGGCTTCGAGCACGTCCCGGTCCTCGCTCGTGCAGGTGAAGCCGCCGATGGCCGCGCTCTGGTAGCCGCAGGTGGTCACGGCCCAGGCGTCGGGGCAACTGACGATCCGTACCACTCGGTAGGTGGCGGTGTCCGTCTCGATCTCGAATCCGTGCTCGGTAACGGTGCTCATTCCTCGTCCTCTCCGTAGTCCACGCGGCGCTCCATGCGGTCGCTGGCCTCGATGTCCAGGCTGGAGACGTCGCCGTACTCGTCCAGGGTCAGCACCACGCGCTCGTCGTCGGTGTCCTCGATCTCGGTCACCGTCGCGAGGTTGCCCGAGTCCAGCAGCACTTGGTCTCCGACGCACAGCGACTCGGCCATGACTCCCTCGGTCTCGAAGTCCTCCCCGCCGCCGGCGTGTTCGGTGACTTCGCCCGTGGTGGCGAACTTGGTCTCCTCCTCGTCCTCGTCTGTTTCCTCCTCGGGTGCAGCCGGGGTCTGCGGAGGTTCGTCCGTCTCGTCGTGATCGTCGGCTTCCGCCTGCGCCGTGGTCGCGGCGGTGTCCTCGTGGGAGAACAGCTCGAAGTCCTCACGAGAGATCGGCCAGTCGTAGCCGACGAACTTCTCCGAGGCGAGATCCGCGATCTCGTCCAGGATGCGTCGGTCCTCGCTGCCAGCCTTCGCCTCCCACGGGTCATCGACCCAGAAAGTCTGCACCTCAATAGGGTTCGAGCCGTCCGGGGACGCGATCGCGCGCCCAGACACCAGGGGGGTGTCGGTGCCGGTCCAGTAGTTGTCCCACAGCATCTTGGCGCCCTGGCCCGAGAGGCGGGAGAGCGAGATCCGGTGGCGCAGGTTGTCACGTGCCCCGCCCTCGAACATCTTGGCGTCGGGTCGCTGCGTTCCGATGACCACGTGGATGCGCGCGGTGCGTGCCAGGGCCAGGATGTCGGAGATCTGTTCCAGCCACATCGGGGTGCCGGTGCGCTTCTTGCGCTTCACGTTGCCGTTGGCGTCCTCCTCCTCGTCGTAGGAGTTCTTCCACAGGGTCGTCAGCACGCGGTTGAGGATCGCGTACTCGTCGAGGATGAACAGGATCTCGCCCAGGTCATCGCGCTGGACCTTGCGATGCTCCACTGCGGAGTAGCGGCGCATCATCAGCGCGTGCATCCGCTCGATCATGTCCGCCATCTGCTCAGGGCTGGAGGCGATGCCGCCGACCCCGGGGAATCCCTCGAACGGGCGCAGCTCCACACGCTTCGGGTCACAGGCGTAGACCGGGATGCCGTGGCAGACGGCGCCGGTCACCAGCGAGCGCAGCACGGTCGTTTTCCCGCCGCCTGTGGGGCCGATGACGAGGGTGTGAACGGTTTGGGCGTTCAGCTCCCACCCGACCAGCTTTCCGTTCTCGTCCTTGCCGTAGTACAGCGTGGGCTTCTTGGTCTTGGGGTTGCGGTACAGCTCTGCTCCGGGGTGGCGCAGCAGGGAGGGCATGACGGGGCGTTGCTCGAAGATCGCCACGTCGCGTTCCGGCTCGAAAACGCTGCGCCACCGTCCTCCCATCTTGCGGTTCAGGGTGCTCTCGACCCGGCGGTGGAACATGGGGTTCGAGTCCTTGGTCATCGCCCCGTAGCTGACCTCGATCCGGCGGGGCATCGGCAGTGCTTCCTTGGTGGTGCTCATGCTGCGTTCTCCTTCTCGGTTTCGTCCCAGTCCGTGACCGTCACGGTGATCTCGGTGCCGAACATCGGTCGCAGGATGTCGTGGGCGCGCTTTTGCGCCGCCTCCCGCTGGAGTTCTTCGCGGTCGTTCTCGGTGGTCGCCGACCAGGCGTCGATGACGACGCGGCCACGGCGAGTGTCCCAGGTGCTCGTGACTTTCTCGGCCTCGATGCGCTGGCGCACCATCTCCTCCACACGACGCCGCCACTCCGGGTCGCGGTCGGAGATTGAGTCGGGGTAGTCGATCTTCACCCGGCGCGGGCGCCCCCTGGAGAAGCGGGAGGCGCGCAGGTCTCGCTTGGCGTCCCAGGACGGTCCGAGCAGCGGTGCCAGGCCGGCCACCAGGCGCGAGGTCCGCGACCCGCGCAGCCGCAGTATGATCCGCGCGACGGTGACCAGCACCGCCAGCACCGAGAAGATGACCAGGGGAACAACGGCCAAGCGTGTCCACGCACCCCACGAGGGATTGAGCAGCACGGCCACCGAGAGGATCACGACCACACCGATGACCCCGGTGACGGTGCGCATCGCCCGTTGTCCCAGGGACTCCTCGGAGCGGCCCGGGGTGGCAGATTCGGCACTCATTTGACCCCACCCCCCTTGACACCGTGTGCTAAACTGGCACCTATATTTGCTTCTGGCAAGGTGGCCCGCCGCCGCAGGCGAAGCAGAGAATATAAAGAGTGCCAGTTTGCCTCACTGTTTCCGGGGGATTCTAGATTGCGCAGGCTTTCTTGCTTGCATGCATTCATCCCGCGCTTGCCAGCAGACTTGCATGCATGCCGCATGCTGGCGGGCACGAGAAAACCGCTGCCGGTCCCCTGCCCTTGAAGTGCTGTCCTGGATATCATCGGGTACTCACTTCCCCTTCTTGTTCTTGTCGGTCAGCCCGTTCGTACCCCCGGTGCTCGTGGGGTTGTCGTTGGGGATTTCCTGCTTGGCACCCTTGGTGGAGACCTTCAGCACGGATTGGTAGTTCCCGCACTCTGTGGTGGCCGAGGCGGCTTCCTTCGTCTCCTGGTTTTCAGCCGTCACGAGGTACAGGCCCTTGGTGCCCTCGATGGTCATGGGGACCGAGGTGTAGCGGTTGTTCGCCCGGTTCAGTTCCTTACCCGTCCAGTCCACGCTCTGGGAGGCGGCAACCTTGTCGTCGTCGCATCCGGCAGCGCGCAGCTCGGGTTCGGTGCTGTAGGGCCCGTGGACGGTCAGGCGTACCGGCTGCTTGGTGTCTTTGGGGAAATCGCCTTTGAGAATCACCGCAACGTCAAACGGTTTTCCCGGCGAGGTGGTCAGCGTTTGCTCCCCGTCAGCGTTGAGGTTTCCATCCAAGAACACCTGCGGTTTGGTCTTGACGGTGGTGGCTCCGTTGGGGTCGTCACAGGCTGAGGCGTGGCCCTCGGTGCTCAACACCAGCTGATATTTCCCAGGCTTCTTCACCTGCACCGCGCCGGAGGTTTCCCCGTCTCCGAACTGTCCGTCGGTGCTACTGATTTCCTCTGAGCAGTCCGTGGGGTTTCCATCGGACCCGGCGGTGTAGACCCCGACGTGGTACTTCTGGCCCGCGGGTGCGTTGCCGGGGTTGAGCTTGAAACCGATGGCCTTGTCCTCGGTGGTCTCCGGAACGGAAAGCACCGGGTTGGCCGCCTCGGGTGTGGCGCTTTCAGAGGCCTTCAGCGCGCTTCCTCCCCCGCATGCACTCAGGGTCAGGGCCAGGGACGCGGCGGTGACGCTCATCAGGGTTTTCGTGGTCTTACGCATGGTGTGTCCTTCCGGTTGCGGGGGTCTATTTGCTGGCCTTGTCGGGCCACGCGCCCTTCTTTTTGAGGATGGAGGTGGGGTCTATGTTGTCCTTGTGCTCGTACCAAGCCTTCATGTTTGCCCCGGGCTTGTAGATCTCGAAATGCAGGTGTGTGATGAACAGTGAACCGACGCTGTCGCCTTTGTTTCCCTCGGTGCCGATGATGTCTCCGCGTTTGAGGGTTTGGCCGGCGTGCACGTCGATCTTGTTCAGGTGGCAGAAACCGAATCCGAATTTCGGTTCGGTGTTGGCAACGGCGAAAACACAGCCGTCCGGTTCGTACAGCTCGGTGACCTTCATATCCACGGGGGTGATGATCTGGGTTCCGTCCCCGTAGCCCGCTCCGGGGGAGGAGAGATCCACGCCGTAGTGCATGCCGCCGTTTCCTGCGTCCACGCCGTTGATGGAGCGGGGGCCGTAGTCCGATGCCTTCTGGCAGCCGGGGCAGGGAGTGGTCCACTCCCCAGAGCCGAGGTCACCGTTCCACTTGTCGGCCTTCTTGCAGGCCAGGGCGTTGAGCGTGCCTCCCGTGCCCGATCCGCCGCTGCCGTTGGACTTGGCTTCTTTGCCGTCCTTGGTTGTTTTCCCCGAGAACGAGGTGTCCACTCCAGCCTGTTTGATGACCGCATCGGCGTAGCTGTAGTACTGCACGTAGTGCGAGGGGTCTTGGTTCTTCTGGACCTTGTTGGCGGCTTCGGTTGGCTCCATGTCCTGCCAGCCGGGGAAGTCCAGCAGTCCCTTGTTGCCGCCGGCCCCGTTGAGAAATGACTTGGTGGCGTGGGCGGGGTCCATGACCTCTTCCTTGGTGCCCCAGCCCATCGAGGTCTGCTGCTGGAGGAAGCCGTAGCTGGTGGCCAGGGAGCCGTCCGGGTTGCGGGTGCCGGTGTCCTGGTCTCCGCGGTTGAGGTTCGTCAAGGTGGACTCGCCGTAGCCGACGATGGTGATGACTCGCACCGCGCGCCCGTCCACGCCCTCCTCCTTGACGACCTTCTCGATGGTGCGCACGATGTCTTCCTGCTCCTTGGCGACATCGGCCGGGGGCTTGGGATCGCCCTTGGATGTGGAGCCCCCGGAGTTGACGCTGTCGGTGCAGCCGGCCAGCTCCAGGTTGAGCTGGTTCTGCTTCTCGTTGCCGCCGAGGATGGACACCAGGATGCCCGCGCCCATCACCACGGCCAGGAGCAGCCCGATGACCAGGAACACCGCCGCGGCGATCAGCCGGCCTTTGAGTTTGAGCAGCTGCATGGGTCACCTCGCCGCGGTCCAGCCGCGCTCCACGGCATCGGTGATGATCCACCCCTTGTCGCCCTTCATCGCGGTCACCTCGTAGGTGATCTTGATGGGCTGGCCGGTCTCGGTGGTGACGGTGGCCGTCACCGGACGGGACCACCGGATCTTGGTGTCCTTCGGGGCCCCGGTGAACGGGGCCTTGCCCACGCTCACCGCGGTCACGGTGGAGTCGCCGCGACCGTCAAGGGCCGTCTGCGCGTCCGCGAGCTGATCTGCGAGCTGCTCGTTCGTCAGCTCAGCGCTCCACTGCTTCCACTGGTCATCACCCTCGCGGCGGGAGAGGTAGGAGCGCAGGAAGGCTCCGGCGGTGGAGTCTGCTTTGGCGCGGTTCGCCTTGGGCTTGGACGGGGCGGGCACCGACAAGGCCGGAGACGGCTTCTCGGAAGCCGAGTCAGAGGCCTTCGGGGACGCATCGGAGGTGGGCTGACCGTCCGCACCCAGGGGCCCGGCTTTGACCTGCCGCCAGGTGAGCCCATCATCAGTAGCGGAGGCGGAGGCCACCGGGTGAGCGTTGGGCTTGTCGTTGCCGGCCTTGCTGAGCATGTGGACCCCGAACGCCAGGGCTACGATCACCGCGGCCGTCGCGGCCAGGCGCATCGGGCTACGCATCGCCCAGCGCAAACCAGCCCCGGCGCGTTTGCGCGTGTACCGAAAGAGGAGGATGCCCAGCGGCTTGATGCTGTCGTTGAAGTAGCTCATGGCTTACCGCTCCTGCGTCTCTCGGGTGACGGTCTCGGACTCGGTGTCGTTGCGCTCGTAGTAGGTCTGCGAGCCCGGCACGAAGATGTGCTGGTTGAAGGCGGTGTTCGTGGTGGCGTCCACCCGCGGGTTGAAGTAGACCCCCGAGTTCGCGTCCCGATCCATGCGCACGATGTCGGTAGGGATCTCCTGGTTCTCGTCCAGCACCTCCCCGCGCTGCACCCCAGGGGTAGGAGCACCCTGCTGCGCCTGAGCAGCCTGGTGCGTGGAGGCAGCCCGGTCGATAGCCGCCACGATGCGGTCACCCATGATCCGCTCGCCGTGATCGTCCCGGCGCTGGTTGGCCGCTTCGGCATCGGCGGTGTCCACGGCGTGACTGCCGCCGCGGTCCTCCCGCTGGGCTTGCGGCTCCGCGGACAGTTCCGCTCGCGGCTCGGCCGCCGGGGCGGGGCGAGGCGCAGTGGGGGCCTCGTCGGGGTACGCCGCCTCCGGATGGGCCACGGGCACGGGGGTGGACGCTGGGACCGGTGCCGGGTCCAGTGCCGGCGCCGTGGTGGCCGGAGTGCCAGTGAGCGCCGGGGCGTAGTCGGGACCCGTGTGGGTGGTGTGCTGCCGGCGCCGGGGGCTCTGCTCCTCGTTCTGCTGCTCGGTGTCGTCCTCGGCGTTCGCATCCCGGGTGCTGTCCGGGGCCGACTGCTTGCCGGGCCGGTTGCCGTTGAGCAGCGCCCACGCCCCCATCGCCATGCCCATGGGGTTGAGGTTGGAGGCCCCGTGCATGGACTGCTTGACCGAGGAGGGGCTGACCATCTCGGTGAGACTGCGGAAGGGCTTGGTGAACTTCCAGAAGATGTAGGTGACGATCGCGGAGAAGAACAGCATGGGGGCGAAGTCCAAGTTCTTGGCCATGAACGCGATCAGGGTGGTATGCAGAGCTGCCAGCACTCCGAACACGATGACGTTGATCGCGGCAGCGCCCACCATGTTCAGGCCCTCCTTGGCGACTCCGCGGGTGACGTGCCACACCCCAAGCACCGCGAAGATCGGGCCGATGATGGGGATGAACCGGAAGATGAGCTTGGACGCGAAGATCAGCGCTTCGGAGGCGATGCGCACGGCGGAGACCAGCCCGGACTGGATCAGCGCGGCGAGTCCCACTCCGGCCCGGTTGTAGCCCTGGCCCTTCATGAACTGCTGGAGCTGCTTGTCCTCGCCCTTGCCGAGCTTGTTGTAGATGTCCTCGTAGTCCTTCTTCTTGTCCTTGGGGTCCACGTCGGTCTCGTCGTAGGTGGTGGCCGAGGCCTTGTAGAGCTTGGTGGCCCAGGTGTCCGCTCCGGCTGCGGTCTGGTCGTCGGAGCCCAGCGCGCCCTTGGCCCACAGGGGATAGAGGATTTGGTCGTTCATGATCGCGCCCATGGCTTCGTCGGGCTCAGCCGTGATGCCGGCTGCTTCCAGGGCCTTCTGGTCCGCCGTGGAGGTGACGTTGTGCCCGACGTCGTCGATGGCGTGGGCCACTGTCAGCGGAGCGGTGCCCACCACGGCCAGGAAGCCCACCGAGGCCAGGAATGCCCCGGCGGTCATCATGGACTTGCGGACCTCCTTGGTGAAGGACCAGGCGAAGAGCATGACCGCGGCCAGGAGGATGAACATGATGAACCATTGATCCACTACCAGCGTGCGGGTGAGCTCGGAGAGCTTCACGATCATGTCGTCCAGCGGTTGCAGCACCGTGCCGGTGTTCGTGTTCCACGAGTGCAGGCCGGTGGCGGCTGCGGCTAGCCATTTCGCCAGCCCCAGGCCCGCGTTGCCGATCTTGGTGTCCATCATCGCGTCGGGGTCACCAGCCCACTCGTTGCCTGCGATGGGCCCGCCCAGGTCGCAGGCGTGCCAGGTCAGCCCGGAGTAGCCGTAGTCGCCGTAGAGGGAGTCTCCCTTCATCGTGGCGCTGCGGTGATCGAGCAACCCGGTCACACCTGAGCCGGCGGCATCGGGCACCCCTTCGGGTTGGCACTTGGCGTAGGCCGCATCGGGCAGGATGACCGCGAGCAGCACCCCGACGAGCGCGGCCACGGCCAGGAGGTAGGCCCTGTCCCGCGCGGCGTTCAGCAGCCGCAGAGCCCAGGTCTGGGTCGTGGTGGTCAGTGTGGCGGTCATGGTCTCCCCTGCCATTTACTCGGTGGTGCTCGTGGTGGCGGCAGCCGCCTCGGCTTCGGCTTCCAGGTCCGATTTGGGGCGCGAGTTCAGCGCCTTCTTCACGTGCGGGTGGGCGTCGGTGTCGATGACCACCCGCTCGTGCCCGCTGCCGTCGAAGAAGATGAAGTGCCGGCGGTCGGCGATGGCCTCGGCTACGCGCTCCTCCTCGGTCATCTGCTCCTTCTCCGCATCCGACTTCTCCCGGCGCCGGTCGGTGGCCGGGCGCAGCTGGCCCAGCAGCGTCTCGTACCCCTGGTTCAGCGGCACTCCCATCAGCTGCAAGGCAGCCTGCTGGGCACGTTCGCCCTCGGTGTGGCCGATGAACACGGTGCCCACGAGGTTGTCCAGCGCGTCGGGGCTGCCGGTGCCCACCTCGAAGTGGGTGACGTCCTGGGAGGAGAGCAGCACGCGGGCGTTGAACTTGCGGGAGTCGGTGGCGGATTTGGTGATGAGGGTCTTGCCGGCGCTGATGGCCGAAAGCGTCTTGCCCTCGTCAATCGCCAGGCCCTTGCGCTCGGCGCGGTCGCCTTCGTACATCCGCGACTGCACCAGCCACGCAGCCAGCTGCACCACGGCCATGGACAGCCGCTCGGTGATGGTGGTGTCACCGGCGGTGATCGAAGACTCCTTCGGGATGCGGATGCCGTTGAGCGTGTAGACGTTGAGCATGGAGTTGTCGTCCACGTCCAGGTCGTCGTCGGTGGGGGCCGGTTCCCCTTCGGGCGGGAAGATCAGGCGCCCGATGGGGGTCTCTGCGGCTTGGCGCAGATCTTCCAGCACGTCCCCGGCACGGATGCGGTGCTCCTCGGTCAGCTGAGTCTCCAGCTCCCCGGCCTCGATCTTCTCCAGGGCCACCAGCACGTCGGTGGCAGTGGAGGTTCGCACCGGCTCCACCTGCTTCAAGGCGCGGGTGATGACGGAGGCGGTCACGCCCCCGGCGTCGTTGAGCAGCTTGGGGCTGATGAAGGACTCCAGGATGTCGCGCATCAGCGAGCGGCGGGTACCGCGGGCGGCGGAGAGCTCGCGCTGGTACTCGGTGTCGGTGTCGTAGTGCTCGCGCTTGGGGTCGGCCACCACGCGGTAGGGGCCCAGCTCGCCGCTGCGGCCGCGCATGAGGTTGATGTAGCGTGAGCGGTTTTTCAACTCGGGCAGGTCGCACAGTCGCCCGAGGCGGTCGGAGGGGTCCAGGACGTTGAAGCGGGTGCCCTGCATCACGGCGCGGTAGACGATCGAGCCGAGCACGTAGGACTTGCCGCCGCCCAGGCCTGCGGCGATGACGGTCAGCCCGGAGCGGTCGCGGGATTCCATGTCCCGGTGCATGTTCCAGGAGAAGCCGCGCAGCGCGGAGCCGGCGGTGTAGCCCAGCGCGGCGCCGTCCTTGTCCCCGATGTTGGCGGTGCCCTGGGGGATAGCAGCGGCCAGGGTCTTGACGGACATGGTGCGGGAGAAGCCGGAGTTCTGGAGGCCTTCACCGGGGATGAACTCGCGGCCGACGTGCCACTGTGCTGCGGTGCGCTCCAGGTCTGCCTTGGAGCCGTAGAGGTTGCGGATCTCTGCCACGCGACGGTCCAGGGCGTCGAGGGTCGGGGCGCTGACGGCCACGCGGTACCAGCCTTCGGTGCGGACCTCCAGGCCGCCGTGGTCGCCCTGGATCTCGCCCTGGATCTGCTTGCCGAGGGTGTTCTGTCGCTTGAGCATTTCCGGGGGATCTTGCTTGTGGTCGGAGACGTAGTGCTCCATCTGGTCCCGGATCTTGTTCATCTGGTCGATGATGAACTTGTTCGTCTTCGTCGGGCTTTGGACATCGAAGATCGCGGACCACTCCACGGGGTAGGAGACCGCATCGGTGCGCTGCATCCACCCGGAGTCGATGTTCTCCGGGATGTTCTGATCCGACAGCCGGGCCAGGGTCAGCACGGAGACGTAGCGGGTGACCGGGCGCTCCTCGCCTTCCACGGTGCCGGTGACCTTCACGTACCCCTCGTAGGGCTCTCCAGTCATGCGAGCGCGGTTCTGCAGCAGCTCGACAGTCTTGGGCTCGTAGTCCTGGGCTATCCCGATGGCCGCGCACGGCAGGCCCAGGGACACGGAGCGGCGCAGCAGCCACTCCATGTCCTCGGTGGTAGCCGCTGTGGCAGCCAGAGAGGAGCCGGCGAGCACGTAGTTCAGCTCCGCGATCTCGCTGGCCAGCTCGTCCACCTCCCGCTGGGGGTCTTTGGGGAACCGGCGGGCGGTGGCCACGCGCACCCCGAAGTACACCCACTTGTCGGAGAAGTTCGCCCGGCGCAGGTGCTGCTGGTCGCGCATGAGCATCCCGGAGCAGGAGGCTTCCTGGTCCTGACCGTTCTCGATGGGGTTGCCGTTGCGACGCGCGTCGTCCCAGGTGCGCTCGGCCCACTCGTAGACCGAGTGAGGGCGGGTGCTGATGCGGATCTGGCAGCGCCGGCCCACGAGCTTGGAGTAGGCCAGGGCGTCGGCGGAGATCAGCCGGTTGACATGGGAGACGGGCATGAAGGAGTTCGAGCGCTGCCCCATCACGTACCAGACCGTGACCTCACTGCCGGTGAGGGTGACGTTGCCGATGGTGGAGCGTAGCTCCAGCGTCAGCTCGTCCCGGTCGGGGGTGTCCTTGCGCCGGCGGGCTGCGCGCTTGGCGTTGCGCTGCGCGGCGTCCTTGTCCGGGTCGCTCTTTCCCCCGCCGTGGATCAGAGCCACCGCGCGCCCCGCGAAGCGGGCGACGGCGTTGGGGTCGCCGAAGTTCTTGAAGCGCTCGCGCGGGCTCTTCTTCTCGGGCGCTGCGGACGAGCCTTCCTCCGCACTGGGGGTGCTCTCGTCCGTCTCTGTGGCGCGGGTGTCGGTGAGGGTCATCGTTGGCGTCTCCGATCGATGAAGCCGCGAACGCGTGAGGCACTCACGCGCTGGGCGACGATTGCTCGGCCGGTGCGATCAAGCTGACGGCATTGGTCGGGCGAGTAGCGGGTGGTGTGCAGGGTCAGCACGTGGGAGTAGCCGGCGTCGGCATCCTCGCGGGGCACGGACAACTCTTGGTAGGCGGTGATGCCGTTGACGAGGATGCCGACGTCGTCGCGGTAGTACGCGTTGAAGGCCTTCACCGAGAAGTAGGTCAGCAGGAACCACACGAACTGGAAGGCCAGCTCGGTCATGGGGAAGCCGAGGAAAAGCATCACCGCGAACAGGGTGAGGCCCACCACGATGATGGTCACGTACTGGCGGTAGGTGGCCACCCAGGGCAGCCGCTTGTTGGGTGGCCCCAGCCAGGTGCGGTCGATCCTGCGTAGATCGTCGTCGGTGTAGACCCTCATGGACTCAGGCGCCCAGGATGCCGCGGATCCACTCGCCCACGGCCTCGTAGTTCAGGGCGATTGCCAGGAACGCCATGGCGAAGAGTCCCAGGCCGAGCTTCAGCATGAAATCGCGGGTCTTGCCCGAGTTCGCGGCCCAGAACAGGGAGATCGACAGGATGATGATCTCCACGATGATGATGTTCTCGCGCAGCCAGTCGGCAACGCTCTGTCCAGAAAACATGGGGTCTCCTTCGTGTGCTCCCTGGTGATGGGAGGGGCTTCGTTTACAGTCGATAGTCTAATATAGAGATACTATCTCATCAATAAGCGAGTCCATGGAAGCCGGACGGATGTTCATGGAGTCGTCTCCACTCGCAAACCGGAAGGAAAGTGGTCAAAATGGGACCCATGCCGAAACTTGTGCGCCCCGCGGATCAGCCCGAACAGCTCGAACACTTCATCGCTGTCTTCGGCAACAGGGCGCGGATGTCGGTGGTGCGTTTTCTAGAGAAAAACGGCCCGTCACTGCGGGTGGACATCGCAGAAGCCACGGGGATCGCCAATCCGACGCTGGGCAATCATCTGGCCGAGCTGGAGCGCATCGGTGTCGTAGAAGCAGACCTCCCCGTGGAGCGCAGGCGCGGGCGCACCATTCGGTATTCAGTCAGCGAGAAGGCGCTGCGTTCACTGATGTCTGCCCCAGAGGCCTACATCTTCAACGAGGACTAGACCCGAGCCACCCGGATCATCACGTACTGCCCGCCCAGACGTTTGAGCCACAGGTCAACGGTGATCTGCTCCCCGGCAGCGCAGCGCAGGGGCACGTCGTGCATCACGGTGACCGGGCGTTCTGTCTCGGCGCTGCCAAGGATCTGGTCCAGCTCGCCATGGCGGGAAGGGTCTATGAGGTCGCGCACATCGTGCTCATGCAGACTGGGCAGACCGGCATCCTCCCAGCTGGGGAAGGACTGCACGAGCTCGCCCGTGTCGGCGCGGATCTGCGTCAGCGGCACATCGGGCATCAGCTCGATCAAGGCCGTGGCTTGATCGGCTGGTGTCGGCAGGGCTTCGGGAATGATGGGGGCGAACTGCTCGGGTACCTCACGCACCATCCCGAGGAAGACGGTCGTCCCATCAGTGCCGCGGGTGTTGCGCGCGGTCAGCTCCACCACCCGGGAGGGCAGCCCAGAGGGGTGGATGGTGTAGCTGACCGTGACAATCCCCCGGAATGGCCCTTGGGCAGCGGCGTCGATCAGCCGTTGGAGCTTGTCCTGGTCTGCCGCGTCCACGAACCCGATCAGCCACTCTGGGGAGGGCCGGTAGACGGCCCTGTTAGTACCCGGCACGCGCTCCATGTGCGCTTCGTGCATGCTGTAGAGCGCCACGAGGGATTCGTCCCAGTAGATCTCGCGGTGGTCGCTGATGCGCCATTCCAAGGCGCCAACGTGGGGCTTGGCCGGCAGTCGTTCTTCAACGGGCACAACGGTGCCGTAGGCCCCGACCGGCACCCCTGAGTAGGGAGAGCACACGGGCTCGACGTAGACCCGTTGCCGCGTCCCCTCGATCACCTCCACATCATCGAAGCCTTGCCCCTTGAAGGCTGCGTTTTCCAGGTGTTGGTGCAGGGCGTACCTGAGGTGCTTCGGGAGGTTCTTGCGCACGGATTTTCCCGGGTATCGCGTATCTCCGACTTGAAGCAACCGAATGGTGCTGTGCTCGGGGTCGGTGTCCACGATCACCCAGTGATGCGTCATCACGTCCTCTCTCTTGGGAGGGTTCATGTTACTTGCTGGTTGCATGGAAAAGCGGCCCTCGTTATCGTTTTCCGCTAGAAGCCGTGCAGGGCGGATGCCCGAGCTGCTGTCCCGAACGTGGGTACTTCTGTACCCACTGACCTGGAGGTAGCTCACTGTGTCTACGACCCGTTTTCGTGACCCCGCCCCTGTCCTGTCCTTGTTGGCCTGCTCGGAAACTCTGGCGATCTTGCGCTCGATGTCTGACTGCTGCTGGGCCTCTGCCTCCGAACTGTCGGAGGCGACTTCCCTTCCGATCAGCCGCGTCTCCGAGATTCTTTCCTCCTTGCAGACCCGGGAGTTCGTGACCGCGTACCAGGATCGGTGGCTGCTGAATGCACGCGCTGTGGCTGAGTCTTTCCAGAACCTCAAAAAAGCTCTTGACTAGGGTCGATGCATGACTTCCTGGGATACGCACGACAACGTCCATGTACTTGACTCCGGTCTCGCACTGGTGACAGGCCCAGCCTCGAACTGGGTCGTCGTCGGTACCGGTGACTCCTGGTTGCTGGTGGATGGTGGGTATCCCGGGGACATGGACCGGGTCATGGCCTCAGCACGGGCCGCGGGCGTTCGGGGGCTTCCCGAGGCGGTGCTGCTCACCCACGCCCACGTGGACCATGTGGGCGCTGCCCGCCGGCTGGCCGCTGACGGGGTTCCGGTGTGGTGCGCGGCCGCGGAGCTGGGCAATGCGACCGGGGAAACACCCAGCCAGATCGCCCCGGAGACGGCCTATGCCAAGGCTGCCGCATCGCCGCTGTGGGGGGCCTGGGTTCATCACGCAGTGGCGGCCGGGGGCCTCGAATCGCAGCGGTTGCGGCCGGCTCAGCTGCGCTCCTTCGCCGCGCGCGCTGGGAACGTCCTGGATCTTCCGGGGCACCCCGTGGTGATCCCTTCAACCGGGCACACCCCGGGGCACACCAGCTTCCAGGTAGGCCCGGTGCTGGTAGGCGGTGATGCCGTGGTCACCGCCCACCCCACCTCCCCCGTGGAAGGGCGAGCCCAGTTGCTCGATGCCGCGTTCCAGGACGACTACGAGGCCACGACGCAGGCGGCGCAGCGGCTGTGCGAGGTGCAGGCGGAGGTGCTGGCTCCTGGGCATGGGCCGGCGCTGGAGATGTCCGCGGTGCGCGAGGAGCTGCGCTCAGCGCACGTACCCGTTGATCTCTAGCGAGACCATGCGCGCGTCCGGGTCAAGGTCGGCGTAGCGGCCTTGAAGTCCCTGGGTTTTCAGCCACTTCTCCACGTCGCCGTCGTTCTCCCCGAGGCCCCCGAGCACCGTGTGGGGCTGGTAGCCGCCCTTGGACCCGAAGTCCACCTTTGATCCGTCCTCGTAGGTGGCGGTGATGTAGACCCGCCTCTCGGGTAGCTCCTTGCGCCCCCATTTCTTCCGGGCGATCGAGGTCAGGCTCTTGCTGGCTTCCTGCCAGGCGCGCTCCTTGCCCTTGGAACCTTTGGTGCGGGGGAAGTCGATGCGCACCGTGCGCACCCCGCGCCCGTAGACGGTGTCCTTACGGTACGAGCCCCGCGGGGGCACCTCCACGCGCCGGCGGACCTTCCGGCGTGTGCCGGTCTGCTGCGGCACATCCGGGGGCATCACGGCCTCCTGGCCCTTCTTCCCGCGGATGCGCGCAACCCCGTGCGAGGTCTGCCGCCGCTGGGGCCTGGTAGTGGCCCGCCCGGTGGTGGCGATCTCTTCCAGGGTCGTGACGAGGTTCGCCCCAGGTTTCTTCCCGCGACGCACCTGGGAGATCAACGACTGGTCACGTTGCAACTCCTCGGCGATCTCGGTCTGGCTCATACCGCGCTCCACCAGCAGCTCGATCAGCTCTTTCGCGTTCCTAGCCATGGGACACCTCCAGCGCCTCCGGCGCGGCCGCCACGTCCACCCCGTGAGCCTCAGCGCGACGCGCCAGGCGCAGCCGCGCCTCCACGGTGGTGGGCAAGGCCATCTCGGGTGAACCAGCGGGCAGGTAGCCCTTCAACCGCAGCCGGCCCACGGCGCCGTCGTCCAGCCCTCCCTTCTCCACCGGCAGGCACCAGGCGGGCAACGCCGTCGTGTAGAGCGCGTCACCGTTGATCCCGATCAGGGTGGACGGGTCCACATGCAGCGCACCGCGCTTCCGCCCCCGGGCCATCGGGCCGTGCAGCACTCGGGCACGGGCCCGGGACCACACCTGCGAGGAGAGCTCCGGGTGGTAGAAAGGCCGCTGACGATCACGCAACGGCGCCGGCTCCTCGTAGACGAATTTGTCGCCCACCTGGCGCATGCTGTGCGCGTACTGCTCCGGCACATCCCAGGCGGAGTCCACGGTGATGGTGGAGACGTTGCCGCGGGAGTTGAATGCGCCGATGGCCTGGAGCATGATCTGCCGGATGGCACCAGAGGCCGCATCCACCACCGCGGGCGCGTAGCCCTGGTTCTCCCCCAGGCTCGACACCGCATCCCGGGCGTTGACCAGGCGCTTGCAGAAGGTGTCCAGCGGACGGGCCTCCACAGCACGAGCCTCCCCGCGCAGCGCCGGGCGCTTGTCCTGGAACACGATGGCCTCGTGGAAGCGCTCGATGCGCCACCCGAACTCCTCCGCCACCCGCAGCTCCTCGTTGCCAGCCCACGCGTCGAAGACGGCCCCCGGACGGTTGGGGTACACCCACGTCAACGCCCCGTTCTCCAGGGTGTGCTTGATCGGCAGGATGCCCAGAGAACGCCAGTCCTCCGGCACCCGCACCCGTACCAAGTACCGCGCCGGCACGAACTGCCCCACGCGGCGGAAGCGGTGATCTTCGGACAGCCACAGATCCTCCGCGTCCTTCCCCCGCATCCGCTGCGCCGGGCCCACACCCAGGTTGTACCCGCACGCCGCGTACATGAACCGGCCGTCGATGTAGGAGAACTCCGGCATCGCCTCCCCACGCACCTGGTGCATCAGCGGCACGCACAGCTCATGCTCCACATACCCAGGACCGGCCACCAGATGCTCCATGTGGTGCTGGCCCGAGGTCGCGTGGATCTCCTCGGCGATGTCGTCCTCCAAGATCGCCGGCTCCAAGTTCCGCGGCAACGACTGCGCCCACAGCTGGAGCCCGGTTGTCGCCGGGGACTTCATCAACCCCTGCAACGACTCCTCAGCCCGCACCACCGCGTTCTGCGTCAGCTCCCACGCCTCCCGCGCCTGCTCATGACTCAACCGCACATCCCCGAACCACGCAGACGCCAGAGACACCTCAAACGGCTTCTCCCGCGGGTTCTCCCGGTTCTGCGTCTTGTGGAAGTACCGGCCCACCGGGGACGAGCTAGACCCCAGCCAGTGCCGCCCCTGCACCCAATCCGGGCTATCAATCTGCTGGAACCAGTGGTCCCCGTTGCGCTCGCGGCCGGGGATGCTACCGACGAGGACGATGCGCTTGATCCCGGTGACCTGGGCAGTGTTGAGGATGTCTTCGAGGATCGGGCGCTTGCGACGTCCGCGGATCACGGGGGAGATTTTCCGGCCGTTGGTGTCCACGGCGTAGCCGGTGGCGGGGTTCATCCACAGCGTCGGCAGCGGTTCGACTTTCCAGGGAATCGGGCGCATGGGGTTACTCCTTCTCGGCGGAGGTGTACTGGCGGCGCAGGTACTCGCGCCAGACCCTCACGGTGAGGTCCTTGTACTTCTCCCCCGTTCGGGCCTTCTCGATGGCGATTTCACGCTTGAGACTCTTGGGAATCTCCACGTTCAGGGCGACCATTTCGGTGTCCCGGTCGATTTCGTCCTCCACCCGCGCCCACCGCTTCTCTGCTTCACGCCGTTCAGCCACGTTGTCTTCTCCTTGCCGCCTTCACTGGATCACTGTGTTCTCTGCCCGCGGGGGTGCTAGGAGGTCTCACCGAAGCCCCGCTTCTTCAGGTACTCCGTGAGGGCTTCTTCGACCATGGCCTGCACCCCCACCCCCGTGCTCTCCTCGTAGTCGTACATGCGCTCGCGCAGCGCCACAGGCACACGGGTGGAGAGCGGCTCACGGGGCACTCTCCGCTTGCGGCGCCCCGTGGAGCTGGCCGGAGGCTTCGGGGGCTCTGCCGGAGCGGTGGTCTTCTCGATGTAGGACTGCGGACGCTGCTTCTGGATCTTGGGGGCAGGCTGAGCGGTCGAACGGCGCGGGGCGGCGGGCATGGGCTACTTCTCCTTCACGATGTGGGCGGTGAGCTGGTCGAACATCTCGGAGACGGCCTTCGCGCCCCGGTTGCCGGTCTTGGTCAGCGGCGTGCGGGTGGAGGCCATGTCCTTGACGGCTGAGCGGGCGGGGATCACGGGGGCGAGCAGATCATCGCCCCACGCCTCACGCATCTGGTCGAGCTGGTAGCGGTGCTCCCCCAGACGGGAATCGACCATGTTGGTCACGACACCCGCGAGCATCAGGTGGGGGTTGAGCACGGGGTGCCGTGCTTCTTCGATGGTCGTCAGGTACTCGTTGACCCCGTTGATGGCCAGGGCCTCGGGGACGGTGACGGCCACCGCCGAGTCGGCGGCTACCAGGCCGTTCAGGGTGAGCCGCCCCAGCGAGGGCGGCATGTCCAGCAGCACGTAGTCGTAGCTGTCCAGATCCTCAGATCCCATCATGGCCACCTTCAACCGATGCTCGGCCGCGGTGAGGCTCTCGTCGGCGAACACCGCGAGGGTGGAGTCAGCGGGCACAACGTCGATGGCCTCCCCCCACTCGGTAGGGGCAATCGCATCGCCGATGCTTCCAGGGGTGTTGGCTTTGAGGAGGTCGTACATCGTGATCTGCTCGTCGGTGATCTCCGCGCCGAGCACGATGGACGCGCTGCCCTGCGGGTCCAGGTCGCAGACCAGAACACGCTTTCCACTGCGGGCGAGGCTTTCCGCGCAGGCCAACACGATGGACGTCTTGCCCACCCCGCCTTTGAGATTGCCGAACGCGATGGTGCAGGGAGCCATGTCGTGACCCTTCCTCTAGTCCTCTAGTTTCCTAGGTTTCTTGAATCCTAGGAAACTATGAACTCACTAAGTTGTCAACCCACCAAGATTCTTAGGGGCCTGGGACTGCTGTACGGATAGGTGACACCGAACCTGGCAGGCCGACGCGGGTCGGCCTGGAAGGATGATCACCGTGCCCAATCCCTACGCTCAAGAGTTCCGTGACGACGTCGTGCGTGTGGCCCGGTCCCGTGAAGCGGCCGTCACCCTCGCTTAGATCGTCAAGGACTTCGGCGTCCACGAGATGACGCTGCGCAAATGGATCCGCCCAGCAGACATCGACGACGGCAACCGTCCCGGGGAGACCCGTGAAGACTCCACGGAGCTGCGCATCGGGATCACCACCTGGATCGAGCGCACCTATCATCGACGCCGCCGACAGGCCCGCCTGGGCCGATTGACCCCCATCGAATACGAGACCATCATGAACCCGGCCGTGAGCCTCGCGGCCTGACACCCCAACTGTCACCTGATCGTGCGGCAGTCCCTACCGCTCTGGCTGTGAGCTAGTCGCTTACGCGCAGACTTGAGAAGGGCCTCAGATGACTCGTCACCTGGGGCCCTTCTCCCCGTCTACGCTCATGCCGCGTTGTCGCACCTGGCCGGGCACACGACCTACGCGTCCGGGACGCACCCCCACCACGCCCTGAGCCGACTGGAGCTCAAACGACTGCTTATGCACAGCTGGACTCGGACCGCTATTTCGATTGCATCTGGCGGAGGCGTGGGGTTGGCTCCAGCCATGAACGATGTAGTCAGTCTTCGCCCCCTGGCCGTTTCGGATGCCCCAGAGATGGCCAACGTCCTCAGCAGCCCGCGACTGTACGTCTTCACTGGCGGTGAACCGCCAGACGAAGCGGAGCTTCGACGCCGCTATGCCGTCCAGACCCGTGGGTGCTCCACCGATGGTTCACAGAGATGGCTCAACCTCATCGTTGCGCTCGAACCTGGCGGGCAGGCGATTGGGTACGTGCAAGCCACCATCCCGCAATCTTCAGGGCCGACAGAGATCGCGTGGGTCATCGGTGAACTGTGGCAGGGACGCGGGTACGCGCGTACCGCTGCGGAACTCCTGGCGGACGAACTTCGACGCATGGGCGTCGTAGACGTCGTCGCGCACATTCACCCCGAGCATGTTGCCTCGCAACGCGTCGCTACACACCTCGCGATGTCGCCGACCGGTGTCGTTGTCGACGGAGAGACGCGCTGGGAAGGTTCTCTTTCATGCGCCGACAAGCAGTAGCTCAAACGAACGTTTTCGCGGGGGGCAGGAACCAGCGCACCTGTCCTAGGTAGAAGGTGTCGTAGCGTGAGGGCGGCGCCACGAGGGCGTCGCCGGCGGAGAGAGAGGACGCTCGTGGTCGACCTGTCCGTACTACCGGGCTTCCTCGGTGTCATTCTGGTGTTCCTCATCCCACCCGGCCCAGACATGGCGTACATGCTCGCGGTCGGACTCGAGGGAGGGCGGAGAGCCGCGCTCAAAGCGATCCTTGGAATCGCTACCGGAATGAGCGTCTACGCCGCCGCAGTCGTTGTTGGCCTGGGTGAAGTCGCCAAAAGTCACCCTGATTTGCTGACCGGCCTGAAGCTGCTTGGGGCTGCCTATCTGCTCTGGCTGTCGGTGACTACCGTGCGCCATGCTCGCGAGATCTCCGCGATCGGCGACGTCGCCGCCGGGCGGTGGTACCTGCGGGGTCTGTCGGTCAGCCTGACGAACCCCAAGATCATCCTGTTCTTCCTCGCCGTCCTCCCGCGCTTCGCCGGCCACGCCACCAACACGACAGCGCAGATGGCCCTGCTCGGCACAGTCAACGTGTGCACCGAGTTCGTGCTCTACGGCACCATCGGTGCTCTCGCGGGCACTTTTCATGAGCGATTCACTAGCAGTCCGCGAGCTAGCGCCGCGTTGAACTACCTTGCGGCCACGGTCTACGCCGTTCTTGCCTGCGTCATCATCATCGAAGCCGTCCGACAGGTGTAGCTCAAACGACCGTATTTACACGGACGCGTCCACATGACCCGCCACCCGTTGACTTTTCACTCCCACCCCAGGCCAGTCAGGTTGTCTGGCGCGCCCCATGGGAACGCGGCAGGGTTCTGAGCCATGCGGGCTCGAACGCGGACGGGGTCGTGGGTGGGAACCGGGTTGGGCAGGTCGGCCGTGGTGACCGGTACCACGTCCACGACGTCCACCGGGGCGGTACTGATCCACTGACACTCGGTGATGACGCCACCGATCTCGGGAGCCAGGTAGGGCGGCTGACGTGTGAAAGCGCCAGCGTCAAGGACGTAGACCGTACCGGCTTGCACAGGGGCAGTGCTGTCCGGGCGTCGTGGACGCCCCCGGTGCGGTGCTGGACGAGGTCACCGCCCGGCGGCTGGCCGGGGAGTTGAAAGAGGTGCGCCGGCGGCTGGTGAAGATCGCCCCGGACGATCACCAGTCGTGGGCGCACGCGGCCCGGGAGACTTCCGGGGTGTTCGCGGCATGGTCACACGCCATCGAGGACGGCCAAGGACCGCTGGGGCGCACGGCCCGGGTGCTGGCCCGCTCCGCGCACCGGTCCGGGGTGAAGATCACTGCCCCGCTTCAGGCGCCGTTGCGCACCAGTGGCACCACGGCCTTCTTGTTGGCGGCCACCCGGGCGCCGTCCCCGATGGCCCAAGCCTTGATCATGAATCAGATGTTGCGGATGACCCAGGCGTTCTACGAGATGCACCAGGCCAACAAGGACCTGCGCGAGACCCAGCTGATCAACGACGCCTTCGAACACCACCTGGCCGCCGTCGCCGCACCCCTGCCCGAGGTGGAGACCTCCGCGCCGGCGCGCTCGGCCTCCCACGCCGGCCCCGCCCGGGACCGCGGGACGCTGCGCGAGACCCAGGGCCCCACGACCGTGGCGCGCCCCTACATGGACCACACCCGAGACGAGCACGGAATGGAGCTATAGAGATGAGCACCCAACCCGACGGTGTGAACGACCTGCTCTCCCGGGACCTCCAAGCGGCGATGGCCGTGGCCGGGCGCTGGGGCGAGATGATGGCCCGGCAACGCGCCGAGCGACTCCGCCAACGTGTCATGGAACAGCAGCACCGGCGGCGCGAGCTCGAGGACCGCTTCGAGGCCGAACGTGCTGTGATGCGCACCGAGCTGGCGCCGGTGGACCAGGACCTGTTCTGGAAGACCGCGAAAGTTGCGGACATCGCCGGCCACTACGGACTGGCCCGGCAATGAGAGCACCACGACAAGGTCGCCCAGATCGCCCGAGCGCGGATCGAGTCGGAGGTGAAGGACCGCCACGGACTGTCCGTGGAGGACTACCTGACCGACCACGCACGGGAACAGCAGCGCACCGAGACGCCGGAACACGAACTGGCCGCCCGCGAGACTGTCGACGCGCAGCGTGACCACGCCGAAGCCGCCCGCAATGCCGCTGTGGCCGCACAAGGCGACCTGTACAACGACACGGACGCCCGCAACGCGGCCGCCGATGCCGAAAAGCTCTGGGACTCCGGAGACCGCCGAGCACGGCTGGCAGATAAGCTCATGGCCGCCCTCGGCGACACCGAAGAAGGCCGAGACGGCATCCAAGCCCGCCTGGCCGCCGACCGGGACCAGGGTACGAACCCGCTCGAGGCAGTGCGGTCCACCGAACGAGGTCCTAAGGCACGCAAAAACACCGGACAAGATGCCGGTCGATTGAGGGACCTGGGATTGGGCTAAAAATCTTGGACGCCATGTGATTCGCCCCGGGGATGATGGAGGGACTGAAGCCACGGAAAGGACTTCACCCTCATGGCCGCACCCCGCAAGTATCCCGACGAGCTCCGAGAACGAGCGACCCGGATGGTCCTGGACCTCCTCGAGGACGATCCCGGCTCCCAGCGGGGAGTGTTCCGTCGAGTCGGTGACCAGCTCGGCGTGAACCCCGAGACCCTGCGCGGCTGGGTCCGTCAGACCCAGATCGATGCCGGCACCCGCCCGGGGACCACCACCGACGATGCGCAGAAGATCATCGAGCTCGAGAGGGAAGTCCGCGAGTTGCGGCGCGCGAACGCAATCTTGAAATCCGCGTCGGCTTTCTTCGCGGCGGAGCTCGACCGCCCCTCAAGATGACCTGCTCGTTCATCGACGAGCACAAGGACGAGTTCGGAGTCGAGCCGATCTGTACGACCCTGCGCGAAGCAGGAATCCAGATCGCTCCGAGCACCTACTACGCCCGCCAGCAGCGCGAGCCCTCCGCCCGGGCACGCCGGGACGAGATCCTCCGAGAGGAGATCGCGCAGGTCCACCACGACAACCTCCGCGTGTTCGGCGCTCGGAAGATGCACATCGTGCTCAACCGCGAGGAAGACCGCCTCGGGCGCGGGCACGTCGCGCGCTGCACGATCGAGCGGCTCATGCGCGACCTCGGTCTCCACGGGATCCGCCGGAAGAAGTCGCCGAACACGACGAGATCCGCGCCGAGGGAGGACTGCCCGTCAGATCTGGTGGACCGGCATTTCAGCGCGTTCGCGCCGAACCAGCTGTGGGTCGCGGACATCACCTACGTCCACACGTTCTCCGGATGGGTCTACGTCGCGTTCGTCACCGACGTGTTCAACCGGGAGATCGTGGGCTGGCGAGCGTCTCGCTCGCTGCACACCGATCTCGCTCTCGATGCCCTGAACATGGCAATCTACCTGCGCAGACGCGAGGGAGCCGACCTCAGCGGGCTCGTGCATCACTCCGATAGAGGAGTCCAGTATCGAGCGATCCGCTACGGGCAGGCGCTGGCCGAGCAGGACGCGGTCGCCTCGATCGGCTCGCGCGGCGATTCCTATGACAATGCACTGGCCGAGGCTCTGAACTCGCTGTTCAAAGCGGAGGTCATCCGGAACCTCGGCCCCCGGAAGGGCATCGACGACGTCGAGATCGCGACCGCGGAATGGGTCCACTGGTTCAACACCTTCCGGCCCCATCTCTCGCTCGGCGGCCTCACCCCGCAGGCCTTCCGCGAGGCCCACCAGCCCTCCGTCACCACTGCTACCGAACCGACCCCCGAGACCCTCAACGCCAGATAACCAACCCTCCACCAAAACCGGGGATTGACAATGATCGGCCCGGTCCAGCGTCAAAGGACCAACCCATAGCATGGAGGTCTTTTTGAACTGCCCGAGACCGTTTGGGCTCAGCTCACGCTTGTTTGGGGCGGTTTCGTGGGCGCGTGGGCGCGGCCGCGCGTGTAAGCGCGGCGATTGGCCCATGAAGTATCTGACATATCTATATCCTCCGGGGACCGTGAGTACAGCAAGTCTTGCGCTGGCGCGTAGGCGGCGAAGAGGCTTTGGTCAAAGTCGCCGATCTCAGGGGCAGGATTGCTGGGCCCGATAAGGTGCCTGGTCGTCACGAAGCGGGCGGCCAGGTCCTCGACAGTGAAGCGTCCTTGACTGAGGCGAGTCAAAATTCTTTCTCGCAGAGCACCAGGATTCCCGAACAGCCAAATGAACATGAACCCGGTAAAGGGCGAGGAGCCAACTTCGGCTTCATCATGCTGACCTAGATGCTCCAACAGTCGTCCGCCGATTTCCTCACCGAGGGATGCGGCGGTGGCTTCTAAAGTCTCCAGAGACGGCGGTGACGCGGAGGCACGCTTGCTGCTCAGAGCGAGGCGGAGGACCTGCGCCCGCTCTGACCAGTCAGGACAGGCGGCTAGAGCTTCCTCAAGGTCTTCAGGGCTAGTAGGTGGAAGGCGTTCCAGAAGGTCAGCCAGCAAGTATCGAACCAGCTCCCGCGGACTGCTGAACATCCGCGTGTTGTGATCCATAGTGCCGAGTTGGCTAGCGACTACCCGGATCAAGTTCACAGTGACTGCGGGTGCGCCGTGAGCCGGGACCTCTGGCGCATAGAGGGTTCGGAGCTTTTTGAGGACTAGGTCGATGCGTCCGGGGTAAGGGTTCTCTGTGAGCAAGGCGACCAAGAGTTGCCCATCCGACCCTGGCGCGGCTGCCTGCTCGAGGGCGGAGTGGATTTCGGTGTCGGCGATATCAGCCTGGGGGATGGTGTGGGCGAAATATCGGTTGAAGTAATCTGGTGCACACACTCTAGGTGCTGACCTGTTGCCCCTGGAATGGGGGTGCAACACGGGGAAAAGTGATTCCAGGACCTTACGGGCGTCTTGACGCTTATCTCCATCAGGGACAAGACCCAGCAACTCATCCCATTGCGGTTGGATGTCCCCTCGCCGTCCCGAAATCCTGTCCAGTTCTTGCTGGACTCCTGTGAGGACGGTCTTCCACCGGGGCAAGGCACTGTACAAATCAGGAAACTGCAGGTGCAGGAATGTCAAAAGAATGAGATCTACATCATTGATTTCCTTCTCATTCTGCAGAGGCAAATAGTGACGTAGCTGAGCCAGGAGCCGATCGATTGACCGGGGAGTATTAAGTTGAGATTCGAAGGCCTGTAGCACATCACTAATTCGATCATCATTTTCGTCCCACGAACGCCGCAAATCCTCAAACAGGGCGTTGAGTCCATCTTCCAGGCGCCAGCGCATTTGATGAGTCAGCAATGGGGGAACGGTCAACGGATACTGAACGATTTTTTCCATGAACAACCGGGCCCGGTCCGCGTCAGCTACGCCGACGCCGGCGTCTTGGAGGTTTTCTAACAGCGTTTGCTCGTCGTAGGCCAGCAGGTAGTGCACTCCGGGAAAGCGTCCAAGGAGGCGAACGACTTTGAGGAGTGCCACGAGCTCATTGGCCTGGAGCCGGTCGATGTCATCAGCGACCACAAGCACAGGAGTATTGAGCTCCCTTAGCAATGTGGAGGCCTCTGTGAACGCCTCGTCCCAAGGCTTCTGCCGATTGGCCGCATCGGCGAGATGTTCGGCGTTTCCTTGGAGGGCTGATCCGACGACGGGCACAAGGCTCAGCCATGGAGCAGCGACCGTAGCGCAGACCCCCAGCACCCTACGAACACTGTCTCCTTTGTCTTCTGGCAGTGCGGCCGTGAGAGCTGCGAAGAACTCCGCCATTAGGGAGACTGCGTCACTCGTAGCCCATGGGGTAAAGCGGGCCACCCGCCACTCCGGGGATGTCTCTCTAAGTTCTTCGGTGATGAGCTCGACCATCGACGTCTTCCCGCTGCCCCACGGTCCGGTCAACCCGAACACCACACTGGCCTCCCAGGAGTGGGAGTTGGCCATCAGTAGAGCGGCTTGCTTTGCCAGATGTCCTCGCTGAAGAGTGTCCTTATCTTTGGAATGGATGGGTTCATCGACCCAGTTCTGCTTGGAGGTGGTCATGATCAAGAGCCTAACGAGCCCTCAACGCAACCAAGCAGGTTCACTTTGGTAGGGCTATGAATCGGCCCGGGTTTGATGCCGCTGCTGTTTGAGTCCGAGAGGATGGACAGCATGCCGAAGAAGATCGATGCCCAGCTGCGCGCGAGGTGCGTGTGGCTGGTGTGCGAGCACGCCCAGGAGTACCCCACCTTGACCGCGGCGACGACTGCGGTGGCCCGTCAGGAGGGCGTCTCGCGCGAGGTGCGTGCGGCGCTGGCTGGCGCAGGCCGAGGTCGACGACGGGACCCGCCCCGGCCTCACCAGTGAAGAGTCAGCCGAGATCAAGCGCCTGAAGTCCGAGGTCAAGCGGCTGAGGCAGGACAATGAGATCCTGCGTCGGGCCTCGATTTTCTTCGCGGGGAAGCTCGACCCCCGCAACCGCTGATCCTCGCCTTCATCGACGAGATGCGCGCCGAAGGCTATGCAGTCGAGCCGATCCTTGCCGTCCTGCGCCAGCAGGGCCTTGTGATCGCTGCACGGACCTACCGAGCCTGGAAGAGGCCGGCCCGGATCGCGGCCCGCACCGTCACAGATGCTCTGGTCGAGGACAAGATCAGGGACCTCGCCTGGACCGTCAACCCCGTCACCGGGCTGGTCCAGATGACACCAGAAGGCCTCTACGGACGGCGTAAGTAGGTTGCTCTGCTCCGCCGCCAGGCCGGTCTCGCGGGCGCCTCCCGCGGGGCGGTGGACCGCGCGATGCGCACCCTCGGTCTCGAGGGCATCCCCCGGGTCAAGAAGCTGCGCACCACCATCCCGAATCCGGACGGGAAACGCGCCGGTGACCTGCTCAATCGCGACTTCACCGCGCCCGCCCCGAACAGAGTCTGGGTCACAGATTTCACTTACGTCCGCACCTGGGCGGGGTTCGTCTACGTCGCGTCCGTCCTGGACGTTCTCGCCCAGCGGATCGTGGGCTGGCACGCGTCCTGGAGCATGCGCACCAACCTCGTCATGACGCCGCTACGGATCGCGCTGTGGCAGCGCGACCGCGACGGAAACCCAGTCTCACCAGGGGATTTAATCCATCACAGCGATGCGGGATCGCAGTACACCTCGATCCGGTACACCGAGCACCTCGACCTCGAGGGCATCGCCCCCTCGATCGGGACCGTCGGCGACGCCTTGGACAACGCCCTCATGGAGACGGTCAACGGCCTGTTCAAGACCGAGTGCATCCGCACCACGGTCTTCCACCCCGGACCCTTCCGGATGCTCGCGGACGTCGAGTTCGCCACCGCCGGCTGGGTCGACTGGTACAACAATCGACGCCTCCACGGCTCTCTGGGGCTGATCACCCCGGTAGAGTTCGAGTCGCTCCACTACGAGGCCCTCACCCGAGAGCCCGCACCCACAAAGTAGCGGCAGAGAACCTCGGCCGATTCATGGCGTCGTCACCCACCTCATGACGCAGCATTGAGGAACCCTTGCTGCAACGCGGCAGGCCAAGGAGTCAGGGAACTCAGGGCAGTCCCACAAGCCGCTGGCTATGTGGTGTACGTTCTCAAGCGACCCCAATTAGAGGCCTTTGTGCGACATACACAGTTACCGACCCTTCAATGGACATGATAGTTCCGAGTAAAATGTGCAGTTAACGAATCACGCGAACTCTTGCGGATTGGGTCAGAAACATGGGGTCACTGCATTGGCTTACTCAACGCCGTGCTTATATCGACACAGTTAGTTAATGACCGATCTTTGAACCTCCAGCTCGCAGGATACGGTCGATATGGGATTGAGTCATCTGATTGCATTGCTCCCCTTCCGATAGTGCAACCTGTAACCACCCAGGGCCTTTTCGCACCCCGATCTCAGGCGCAAGACGCTCCAGCTCTCCCTCCTCAACTAGAACAACACCTGCCTCATCCAACAAGGTGAGGAGCTTCCTTGCTGCCCTACGAGCAGAGCCTTTGAATGCCGACATACCATGGTCCTTCACGGACGCCCACGGTGAGCCCTGAGTGCGGAGTTGAGCGAGCACAAGTTCTTTATCCCCAGCCGAAAACTGATTGTTTCTTTTACCCTCAAGAGCGGATACGATAGCATCCAGCACATGGCCGACTTTGGCAGGTTCTCGTGGTGCATTCAGGTCCACTGTTGCCAATTTCCAGAGCTTTGCCATCTCATCGGTCCAAACTCCGCCTACAGATTTGACCAAATCCTGAAGCTTTCTTTGGTCAGAAAGCATGTCGAGATCGGGGGCAGCCACAACCGGAACATCAACGGCACTAAGTGCGGAAGATACTTTAGCCATGCCATCTTTTCCACCGGTTGGAACAAATAAAATTTCATTCCTGGGCAGAGGATCTTCCTCTCGCCCCTCACAGTCAATTGCAGCTGAAAGGTAGGCACAGTCGCCTTCCGCCTCCGCCACGACCACAAGGCGGTGGAATAATCCATCTAACACATTGGTGTATTTGAGCACGGGGTCAGTCCAAAGCGCCTTTAGCTGTGTCGAGTCAAGCCGGCTTGCCTTATTCGGCCCGTCTCCCCTGGTGAGACGGGCAACAGAAATGTTTACACCTGAGTTAAGAAGCCCCGTCAAGAAGCTTCGATCGTGTGTCGCAACCAGTATCTGAAGACCCGTTTTCACTGCCAGGCGCCCCAGTTCCGCGCCGAGTGCGTGAGCCTGCGGCGGGTGCAAAAATGCCTCGGGTTCATCAATAATGACGACCTTGTACGCAGCAGTCACGATCGGAAGCAACTGACCCATCAAACTTCGCATGCCGTCACCCTGATCGTCGAGCGGGCGCAAATTAGCCATTTGCTCACGATACTCGGCTGGAATGTTGTCAATTCGGGGCGGCTCCATGTCCATCTCGCCAACGCGAAGGCGAACGGTGCGCCCGAGTGCGTCAAGAGTCAACGGCTGCCCGAATATATCACGGGAAACATCACTCACTTCGTCGAGGAGACGTTTCGAGTCCTGTAAATAGTGAATCGGGTGCTGTGGTGGATCCCCTGCTGATTCACGCATCTCGGCGGCGCCACCAATTCCAAATCTTCCTTGGGCATTGCCATAAAAGACGAGTGAATTCGCAAGCGCGCCCAGTTCATCGGGTGGGTTCTGCCAGCTTTGGAGCAGTACGCCTGGGTGTTGCACACCCATTTGGGATCTTTGGAATCCGGCGTCCGTACCCTGAACTACAAAACTTGCGTTTTGACCAAGCCACGAAATCACATCTGCTTGACTTCCAGGGCCATATAACTCGAGCGACTCCACAGCGATGCGCGGTTGTTCGACATAACCGGGACTGTGGGAAAGTTTTTCCCAAACTTCACGGAGCACTGTCGACTTACCAGCGTTATTCGCGCCAACAATGGCAGTTACACCAGCGCGCTCCAGCGGAATCGATTGACCACCAATTAGATTAATACGATCGATTGCAAAGTCGAAAGAGTTTGCATCGCCACCCATAAAATGTTGATAGTTCGGGAAAGCAGCCGCAAATCGTTCAGCCCAGTCCTGTGTCAAAACGTCTCCTTATTATCGGTTTCGCTCAAAGTGAGCTTCCTGCAATCAATTTTTACGCAACAACCACAAATTTATCATTGCAGGAATTCGGCCATGGTAGGTGTCACACACGTGCGAACACTGCACTAGCGCCTACCGTCCCGTCGCCGCATAAGGGGCCTGCCAAGGGATTTTCTGGCACGTGCGTGGTCAGCATCGTGAAGTTTCCCTCGCTCAGCGCAACCAGCACTTCCATGCGAGCGGCAGCGCAGTAAGAGCCTCTGATGTTGATTGAGGTGTTTGATCTGTCGCCTCGATCTGAGCACAAGCCGGCCTCAACCGGGCCGTTGCACGCCCGTTCGCTCGGTAAGCAATCGCGAGGCGTTGTCATGCCCGTTTACCCCGCGCGATGAAAAGCCCACTGAGGTACGGCATGTGCATCACGACGTTCACAAGCAACGACGGGATCAAATGCTCGTCGCTTGCGGCAGCTCCCGGATCCGCCGGTAGAGGGTGGCCCGCGACATGCCGAGATCCCGAGCCACCTGGGTGGCCGGCTCCCCACCGTCGATCAGGCGCACGGCATTGCGGATCTGGGAGTCGGTGAAGGTCTGACGGCGCCCGCCGAGGTCTTTGCCCGCAGCCCGGCGTTTGGCCACCGAGTCGGTGATCCGCTCCCGCTTGATCTCCAGCTCCATCTGCGCCAGAGCGGCCATGACGGTAAAGACCATCGAGCCCATCGGGGTGGCGGTGTCCACGTCTCCCCCACCCAGGTTCAGCACGCGCAATCCGGTACCTCTGACCCTTAGTGCTTCGGCGAAGGCCAGCATGTTCTGCGTCGATCGCCCCAACCGGTCCAACGTGGTGATCACCAGCGTGTCGCCCTCCTCGAGCGCGGCCACGGCCTTGTCAAATTTCGGACGCGATGCACGCCCTCCAGACACTCC
The DNA here is from genome assembly GCF_031844145.1 of Kocuria sp. PD6. Lineage (NCBI taxonomy): Bacteria > Bacillati > Actinomycetota > Actinomycetes > Micrococcales > Micrococcaceae > Kocuria > Kocuria sp. PD6. The sequence continues at coordinate 19,554 of NZ_JAUZUS010000013.1, read as the reverse complement.
ACTGTCCACATAGACGTCATCGCGCCGCACGCCGGCATTCAACAGGTCAGACACTTGACGATTCGCATTCTGTTGCCGTGTCGACACCCTGGCGTACCCGATCATCTTCCCCATGTCCACCTCATCTGTCTCGCAACTGACGTTGAGTATCCGATTCTAGGGGTGTGGATAAAGCACAAGGATGCGAGACATGCCGAACCGCAGGAACTCGCGGGTGTGACTGTCGACGGTGAATGGCGGTGTTCTGACAGAGGTATTTGGCGGCCGTGGTGCGGCTGTGGGCTCAGAGGTAGCTGCAGATTTGGGCGGGATCGCACTGGGTGGGGTCGCCTTGGGAGGCGGCCTGGTAGTGCTCGGCCGCGGAGGCCCGCAGGGCGGTGAGCTCAGCGATGTGCTGGTCGAGGTCGGTGAGTTGCTGGGCGAGCTGTGCGGCTACGTGGGCGCAGGGGGCCTGCCCGGCGTCGCGGATCTGCAGGATGTTCCGGATCTCGGCCAGGCTGAGTCCGGCGGCCTTGCTTCGGCGGATGAACTGCAGGCGGGCGAGGGCCTCGGGTGGGTAGTCGCGGTACCCGTTGGGGCCGCGGTGCACCGGGGGCAGCAGCCCGTGCTGTTCGTAGAACCGTAGGGCTTTGGTGGTCATGCCGGCGGCTGCGGCCGCTTCACCGATCCGCACGGTGCGCACCTCGATCCTGGACTGGTCTGTGGCCTTCCACGGTAGAGGAAGGCTCCGGGGGCAGGGCACTGCCTGCCCCTGGAGGGGCCGGTGGTCATCCGGGTTCGGTGCGGGCGCGGTCGGTCTCGACGGCCTGCCAGGTCTTGCGCGCGGCGATGAGCACCGGGTCCCACACCGGGGAGAACGGCGGGGCGTAGGAGAGGTCGATGTTGAGCAGCTCTTCCACCGGGGTCTCGTGCCACAGCGCCACGGAGAGCACGTCGATGCGCTTGGCCGCGCCTTCTTCCCCGACGATCTGGGCGCCGAGCAGCCGTCCGGTGCCGCGTTCGGCGATGAGTTTGGTGCGGATGGGTTTGGCCCCGGGGTAGTAGCCGGCCCGGGTGGTGGAGTCGACCACGGCGGTGACGGGGTCGAAGCCGGCCGCCTGCGCTTCGACCTCGCCGAGGCCGGTGCGTCCGACTTCGATGTCGCAGATCTTGGTCACGGCGGTGCCGAGCACCCCGGGGAAGGTGGCGTAGCCGCCGCCGAGGTTGATCCCGGCGGTGCGGCCCTCCTTGTTCGCGTGGGTACCCAGCGGCAGGGCCACGTGGCGGCGGGAGACGCGGTGGAACTTCTCCACGCAGTCCCCGCCGGCCCACACCCCCTCGATGCCGGTGCGCAGCCGGCGGTCCACGGCGATCGCCCCCGTCTCGCCCAGGGGGATCCCGGCGTCGGCGGCCAGGGTGGTGTTCGGGGTCACCCCCAGGCCGAGGATCACCAGCTCGGTGGGGATGGTGGCCTGATCGGTGACCACGGCGGTGACCTTCCCGGTGTGGGTCTCGAAGCCGGTGACGGTCTCCTCCATCCGCACCTCCATCCCGTACCCTTCCATCGCGGTGGCGATGAGCGCGCCCATGTCCGGGTCCAGGCCCGGCAGTGGGGCCGGGGGGCGTCCGATCACGGTGATGTCCACGCCCCAGGCGGACAGGGCCTCGGCCAGTTCCAGGCCGATGTAGCCGGCCCCGACGACCACCGCCCGGCCCGGCCGGTCCCGCTCCAGCACCGCCCGCAGGGCCAGGCCGTCGTCGAGGGTCTGCACCCCGTGGATACCGGCCGCATCGATCCCGGGCAGTGGCGGGCGGGCCGGGGTGGCCCCGGTGGCGACCATGAGCTGATCGAAACCCTCCCAGGCCTCCCGGCCGGCGGTCAGGTCGCGCACGAGCACGGCGCGGCGGTGCAGGTCGATCTCCAGGACCTCGTGACCGGTGCGGGCGTCGATGGCGTGGTGGTCGCGGAACTGTTGCGGGGTACGGGCGATCAGCTCCGTGGTGTCGGCGACGTCCTTGCCGATGAAGTACGGGATCCCGCAGGCCGAATACGAGGTGTAGTGGCCCCGCTCGAAGGCCACGATCTCCAACTGGTCCTGGGGCAGCTGGCGGCGGGCGGCGGAGGCCGCGCTCATCCCCGCGGCGTCCCCACCGATGACGATCAACCTCTGGGCCATGACTTCCCCTTCCGTTACAGTGCCTGCTGAGTCGTCAGCTCCCGGCTGTGCTCGATGCTCGAGGCCGACCGATCCTCACGCGGCGCAGCAGGAGAGTTTGGAGACGTCGGTGCGGAAGGACTGGGCGGCGATCTTGAGGCCTTCGGCCATCGTCAGGTACGGGCACCACAGGGTGGAGACCTGATCCGCCGTCATGCCCGCGGACAAGATGTAGACCCCGGCCGCGGCAAGCTCCCCGGCGTCCTTGGCCACCGCGGTGATACCCACGATCCGCCCAGTCTCGGCCTCGGCGACGATCTTCACGAACCCGCGGGTGTCACGGTTGACCAGCGCCCTGGGCACGTACTCCAGGGGCAGCACCCGGCATTCACACCGGAGGCCGGCTTCCCGGGCCTGCTGGTCGGTCATGCCCACCGCCGCGATGGCCGGGGAGGTGAAAGTGACCCGCGGCAGGTGGGTGTAGTCGATCTGCTGGCCGGTGTGGTGGAAGGCGTTCTCCACCGCGGTGACCCCGTGGGCCGAGGCCACGTAGACGTACTGGGGGTGCCCGGTCACATCCCCGGCCGCCCACACCTTCGGATTCGAGGTCGCCATCCGGGCGTCGACGAGGATCTCCCCGCGCGCCCCGGTGTCCACCCCGACCGAGCCGAGGCCCAGGTTCTCGGTGACCGGACGGCGCCCGACCGCGACCATGAGCCGGCCCGCCCGCAGGGTGTCCTGCCCGCCCGGGCCCGTGACGGTGGCCACCACCTCCCCGGTGTCCCGGTCGGGCGTCACGGAGGAGACGGTGGCCCGGGGGATCACCCGGATGCCCTCCTCGGCGAACACGCCCCTCAGGGTCCGGGAGACCTCGGGTTCCTCATGGGAGGCCAGCCGGGACCGCACGACCATGGTGACCATCGAGCCCAGGCGGGCGAAGAGTTGAGCCTGCTCCAGGCCCACGTACCCGCCACCGATGATCAGCAGCGATTCCGGCACCTCGTCCAACTCCATGGCCGTGGTCGACGTCAGATACTCCACCTGATCCAGACCCTCGATCTCCGGGACGATCGGGGTGGAGCCGGTGGCCACCAGATAGTGGGCCGCCCGCACCCGGCGGCAGGAACCGTCGGCTCCGGTGACCTCCAGCGCCGGATCCTCGGCGGTGCCGGTGAACACCGCTTCGCCGGTGGCCAGTTCCCAGCCGTAGTCGGCGATCAGATCCAGGTACTTGTCCGAGCGCATTCCCTCCACCAGCGCGTCCTTGCCGACGATTAGCCCGGGCATGTCCACCCCGGCGGCCGACGTGCTCAGACCGGGGAACCGTCCTGTGGCGTCCAGCGCCACGTGGCGGGCCTCGGCGGCGGCCAGCAGCGCCTTCGACGGCACGCACCCGGTGTTCACGCAGGTGCCCCCGACCGTGGCACGCTCGATCATCACCACTGATTTGCCGAGATTGGTGGCCCGGATCGCGGCGGCGAACGCACCACCGCCGGAACCGATGATCGCCAGGTCCACTTCGTGCGTTCCCGTCTCAGGCATGACCGGCCTCCGTAAGTCCGTGATGAAGGCCCCGACGGGCCGTCTGTGTGCGGTGCTGTGCTGTGCCCAGCCTGCACCTTCCCCTGAAGAGGAAGGTCAAGACGTCACCGCGGCAATGTCATGTGCACGACCGTATGTGCCCCAGACCCGGGGGCCCTTTCGAGGAGTCGCTGCCAGAGGCGATTGCCTGGCCGGTGGATCTCAGGAGCTGGTGGCCGGCCCGTGTGCTCAGTGACCGATCAGGAGTGACTCGCGGGCGGCTTCGACCACTTCGGGGGTGACGGTGGCCAACTGGTTGATCGTGAGGATGCGTTGGATCTGGGTGAGGAGGCGGTCGACGAGACGGAAGTTGCCGCCGGTGATCCGGGCGATGGTGGCGATCGCGACCGCCTGGGTGAACTCGTCGTCCTCGCCGGCGAGTCCGTCGGTGTGCCAGCGGCGGTTCAGGACGGCGGTGAGCTCTTCGGGGGTGAGGGGGCGGTATTCGTGGGCGAAGCCCACACGGCTGTAGAGCTGGGGGTAACGGGCCAGGCGTTTGTCGATGCCGGGCATTCCGATGAGGATCACCCCGAGGGTGTGGCGGTCGTAGTAGTCGCGGACCTGTTCCAGGCCGGTGGTCTTGAGCCGGTCGGCCTCGTCGATGATGAGCAGCTCGGTGAGCCCGGAGGAACGCGAGTCGGGGTGCACGAACGGGTCGACGCGGCCGTGGTGGTGGTAGTCGATGGCGTAGGAGATCTGTTGGCAGGCCCGCGGGAGGGCTTGGTCGACCTGTCGGGGGCTGGCGGTGACGGTCGGGGTCCACAGCGCGGTGCGGGCCTGCAGGACCTGCTCAGGGATGGGGCCGGGCTCGCGGTCCTCGCCCAGGTCTCTTTGCCACTGCTCCCATTGCGGGGCCCCGGCGTAGTGGCGGGCCGAGAGGGTCTTGCCGACCCCGGGTGGGCCCCAGCACAGGCCGATGTAGCGGTGGGCGCGGACGGTGTCGGCGAACTCGGTGAAACGGCGGTGCTCCCGGGTGGGAAGGAGCAGGGGTGATGCGGGGTCCGGGGGTGGGCCCAAGGCTGCGATTTCCCCGAACGTGCCGGAGAGGAAGCGCCGGCCGTCGTCGTCCTTGCCCAGCAGGCTCCGGGAGGAGTCGGGCTCAGTCGGTGGCATAGGTCCGCAACCGGTGTCGGGGCGCCGGCTCCGCCGGCGGGTCTGCCGTCGGGCCCGGCGCCGGGGCGGGTGGTGGTGCCCAGCGGTCGTCGGCGGGCAGGGCGTCGGCGAGGCTGCGCCGGGCGCGCAGCTGCTGCTTGAGCGCGGCGCGTCGGGCGCCCCGGGCCTGCTGCAGCTGTTGGAGGGTGATGGTCTCAGCGGCCAGTTCGGGGGCGATCGCCCGGCACAGGTAGGTGTCCTGGTGGTAGACGCGCACCTCGCCGGCGTCGCGGGGGTCGTAGCGGATGGTCACGGTCTCACTGACGTAGGCGGCCAGCACCGGGCAGATGTAGCGGGTGCCTTGAAAGCGGATGCCGTCGCGCTGGACGATGCGGGTGGTCGCAGCGGTGAGCAGCAGCAGGTCGAGATCCTCGCCCCGGGCCGGGGTGCGCGGGATCCACCCGGCCCCGATCCAGCGGGCGGCGGGGGCCTGTCCGGTCTCGGAGTGCACCCGGGCGTGGTAGTCCTCGATCAGGTAGCGCTGGACCACTGCGTCGAGCTGCTCCAGGCTCAGGGCAGGTGGTGAGGTGGGGGTGCCGCCGGTGCCGTGCGGGATGTGCCCGGGCAGGTGCGGGAGCACCTCGGTGGTGATCGTGCCGTAGAAGCGTTCGATCTTGCCCCTCCCCTGCGGGACCCCGACGCGGGAGTGGATGAGCCGGATGTGGGTGTCCAGGCAGACCCGGTCCAGCCGGGTGCTGGTGAAGTCGGCCCCGTGGTCGCTGTAGAGCACCTCGGGCAACCCCTGGACCGGCCACCGCGGGTCGGGCTTGGCTCGCACGGCCTGGTGCAGGGCCAGGGCGGTCTGCTCGGCATTCGGGGCGCCGGTGAAGACGGTGTAGCCGGCGACCGCGCGGGAGTAGTCGTCGAGGATCACGCTCAGCCACGGCCGCACCGGGCGCCCCCGGTTGTCGAGGATCGCCACGTCGAGCAGGGTGTGGTCGGCCTGCCACTGCTCATTGGGCCTCACCGCCGACCGGCGGTGCACCAGCTCGTATCGGTCCCGGTAGGCGGTGTCTCCCTCCAGGGCCAGGGTGCGCAGCCCGGGGTCGATCGCGGCGATCACGCTGCGCACGCTCGAGTAGCTCGGGGGTGCCCAGCCGCGCTCCGGGGCCAGATCGCACACCCGGCGGTGGATGAACCTGGTCGTCGGCGCCGGGCGGCGCAGCGCCAGGGCCTCGATCACCGCGATCAGCTCCGCAGGCAGCCGGCGTTGGCCGCGGTCGCTGCGGGCCTTGCGCTGCAAGCCGGCCGCGGAGGAGTCCGCCCGGTATTCGGCGGCCCAGCGCTGCAGGGTGCGGACCGAGACCTGGGCGTGGGCGGCGAGCCGGGTCAGCGGCACCCCCTCGTCGAGGTGCTGGCGCAACAATGCCGCTCTCTCCTGCGGACCCAGCTGCACCACCACCATCACCCCACCTGGGTCAGTCCGCCGGACCGGGCTCGGGCTCGGCGGCGGTGACCGGTCCGGCCGTCACCGGCTCCGGGGACCGCGGCGGGAGGTGACGGTAGAGACTGGTGCGCGTGATCCCGGTCTTGGCCACGATCTCCGCCATCGTGTGCCCGCTCTCGCGCAGATGCGCCGCGTAGGCCAGCTTGTCCGGATCCACCACCGTAGGCCGCCCGATCCGCCGGCCCTTCGCCGCGGCCACCGACCGGGCATGAGCAGCCCGCTCGAGGGTGTAGGTGCGCTCCATCTGCCCGAACAACGCCAGCAGCACCACCGCCAACTGCGCCATCGGATCACTCGGATTGGTGGAGTCCACCTTGATCGGGTCCGCCAGGTTGCGCACCCCCACCCCCCGCTCGGCGAGGTCATGGATCAGGTTCAAGGTGTCGCGCACCGTGCGCCCGAGCCGGTCCAGGGTGTGCACCACGATCACATCACCCTCCCGGGCGTAGGCCAGCGCCGCGGTCAGCCCGGGACGCTCCGTGGTGGCCCCGGACTTCTTGTCCACATAGATCCGCTCGGCGGCGATCCCGACCTGCCGGAGGGCATCGATCTGCCGGTCGAGGTCCTGTTTGGCCGTCGAGACCCGCGCGTAGCCCAATTCCATGCGCCCAGCGTACCGGAAGTCGGTTCCGTACGACCTAAATGGTTCAGCACTTTTGGTCCAAGTTCTGGTACAGGAATCGCCGATCGTGCACATCGGGCAAGGATCCCCACGCGGGCCGTCCCACTACCAAGGAAGTGGGACAGTCGCCCGAGAGCGATCAACACGTCGATCACCTCGAGCTCGGCCGGCCCGACGACTCCGATCGGGACGCAAGACCTCGATGCCGCCATTTAGCTCCGTCAGAACACCGCCACTTATCGATGCGGTTCACAACTCGCGGGCGCAAATTTTCCGGACGAGACGTCTCGCATCCCTTGAGATACGAGACATATGATGTTTGCCCGCCTGTCGACGGCGCTCGAAAGGCGAACGCTCGAAGATTGAGGCTCTTGGCGCGGATTATTGTCCGTGACCGCCTGCGATGCTTAGGTCATGGAACAGGACCTGAACAATCTGACACTGGCGGAGGGAGACCGGCAAGAGCTGGTTTACTGGGCAGTCGCATGTGTCGAGCGACTGCTGCCTGTGTTTGCCGCTGAACGTCCTGAAGACACCCGGCTCAACGACGCTCTTGATGGCGCACGCCAGTTCTCGGCAGGACGGCTGAACGTTGGTCCGATGCGGAAGCTAGCCTTCGGCTGTCACGCCGCAGCCCGCGATGCGTCGAGTGCAGCCGCGGCGGCCGTCGCACGCGCTTGTGGCCAGGCCGTGGCTGCTGCTCACATGGCTGGCCACAGCCGTGAAATAGCGCGCTACACGTCCAAGGCCCTCGCTGGCGAGAATCTAGCTCGGGAACTCGAGTGGCAGCGAACGCACCTGCCGTCCCGCTTCCGTGAGTATGTCTACGGCGACGGCTCCTGATCACCGGGACTAGGTGTTCCGTATCGCATCTCTTAAGAGACAGGCTTACGAACAAACTTCGATCCACGCTGGCCCATCTCTTGGTAGACAAGGTCGAATCCGCAGCTGTGGATGAGCGCGGTGAGGTCTTCCCCCGGATCCGAAGGCAGTAGCACGATGCACTTCGGAGTCGGGGGGGACTGCTGCACGAACAGGTGACATCGAACCTGGCTGACCTACGCGGGTCGGCCTGGAAGGATGAGCACCGTGCCCAAGCCCTACCCCCAAGAGTTCCGCGACGACGTCGTGCGCGTCGCACGCGCCCGCGAAGCGGGCGTCACCCTCGCCCAGATCGCGAAAGACTTTGGCGTCCACGAGATGACGTTGAACAAGTGGATGCGCCAAGCCGACATCGACGATGGCAACCGCCCCGGCGTCTCCCGCGGCGACAACGCTGAATTGCGTGAACTACGCCGCCGAAATCGGCTCCTCGAGCAAGAGAACGAAGTTCTACGGCGCGCGGCCGCTTACTTGAGTCAGGCGAACTTGCCGGGAAAAGGCTCTTCCCGCTCGTGACACAGCTGGCCACCGAAGGCATCGCGGTGGCGCTCACGTGCCGGGTCCTGAAGCTGTGCCGCCAGCAGTACTACCGATGGCTCGCCGAACCGATCACCCAAGCCGAGTGGGACCAAGCCCACCGCGCGAACGCCCTGTTCGACGCGCACCGTGACGACCCGGAATTCGGTTACCGCTACCTGCACGAAGAGGTGGCCGACAAGGGCGTGAGCATGTCGGCCAGAACGGCGTGGAAACTGTGCTCGACGAACGCGTGGTGGTCGAGTTTCGGCAAGAAGCGCGGCAAGAACGGTAAGAAGCCCGGCCCACCCGTGCACGACGACCGCCTCGCCACGACTGACGAGCACGGCGTCACACGGCACGAGTTCGCCGCCGATCACCCGAATCAGGTCTGGCCGAGCGACATAACTGAGCATTGGACAAACGAGGGAAAGCTCTACCTGTGCGCCGTCAAGGACGTGTACTCGGGCAGGATCGTCGGCTACTCGATCAGTGACCGGATGAAGTCGAGTGTGGCTGTTGCCGCACTCGATTCGGCCATCGCCAGGCGCCGGGCTGACGGCGTGGATGTCGCCGGGTGCATCGTGCACACGGACCGCGGATCGCAATTCAGGAGCCGGAAGTTCGTGCACGTGATCAACCGTCACGGCCTGGCCGGGTCGATGGGACGCGTGGGCGCGGCTGGCGACAACGCGGCGATGGAAAGCTTCTTCGCGTTACTTCAGAAGAACGTCCTCGACCGTCGGCCCTGGTCGACACGAGAAGCGCTGAGGATCGCGATCGTCACCTGGATTGAGCGGACGTATCACCGTCGGCGGCGGCAGGACCGGCTCGGAAGATTGACGCCCATCGAGTTCGAAACCATCATGACCACAGCAGTCGATTTGGCTGCCTAACCACTGTCACCTATTCGTGCAGCAGTCCCCCTTTCCGGCTTGTCTGCATGCATGCAGACAAGCAAGCTACTTGTTGGCCTCTCGGATGTCGCGAGCGATGTCGTACTTGTCGCCGCGCTGCTCCAGATCTCCCCGCTGAGGGATGTGCTTAGGTGACGGCCGCAGAAGTAACCCATCCTTGGTGACCGAGATTCGCGCGCGAGGGTAGTACATACGCACCGCAAGAAGGTTCGTCTTGAAGGCCGCTCTGAACTGCCTGGTCTGGCTGTAGTTGCCGCCGAACTGCTCTTCCAGCTGGTGCCACGTGACCCGAGACTCCCTCTTCCGCATCCTGTACATACGGTGGACAAGCCAGCAGTAGATGTCCAAGCGCATGGGGTGGGTTTGCAGCTCCCGCAGCACATCAGTCGCGAGAGGCACAGCCCCGTCGATCGAACGGGCGAACTCCGGGGAGACTTCGATGTAGCTCCCCATCAGTGGCGCCTCTCCATCGTCGTCATCCCCGGCATGCCAGAGGCTCCAACTCGATGCAACACTGAGCTGCCGCCCCTGGTCTCGCCAAGACCCCTCGGCCCCTCCCTCCGCCGACAGATCGAGGATCGTGATGCGCGCCCTCACGAGGCGGTTCAGCTGATCCATCACGCGTCGTCGCTGTGTGCCCCCACCCGTCGTGAGTCCGATCTGCCGCATGAAGTCCTGCAAGCTCTCGCCAAGCTCAACCCGTATGGGTTGTCCGTCTGTCCTCCCCTGCATCTTGATCTCCGTAGTCAGCCAGATCAGGAACAGCCGGGGCACAGACCCGAACGGGAAACCTCTGCGGATCGACCCATCCCTGCTGGGAAGCAAGGCGGGCTCAATCAGCAGCTTCTTGTTGCCGTTCGTCCGCTCCCAGAAGTGCAGATCCTTGGGGTCGCGGTAGGGGAGGCACAGCTGCGCCAACTCGACCGGAATGTAGCTGCCGGCTCGGATGCGCCCCTGCTCCACCAGCTCATTGGCGCGATCCATGTGGGGCAGCACCTTTCGCAGCGTGCGGGTCGCAGGGGACTCTTTCGGGGACGCCGAGGGGGTGCGGTCGTCATCCTCGTTCGGTACGCTAGGCATGCAAGCACCTTTCTAGGTTCTGACCCCCGGCGAGTCCGACAACTCGCCGGGGGTTTCTTCATTGTATGGGTGACTCTTTACCAGCCCATGAACTCACTAATACATCATGCTACCCCTTCTCCGCCTGTGGACGGCCGAAGTTATCCACGGTCATTAGGTGACGCCCCGTCCGCGCGGTCATTAGGTGACGCTTTGAGCCCGTTTGCCCTAGTCAGAATGGGTATAGGGGGGAGTTGAGGTGTCTCCGGGCCGAAGTTATCCACGGTCATTAGGTGACGCTCTGCGCGGTCATTAGGTGACGGGGATGACCACGTTTGCCCAGGTCAGACCGTGTTTTTGAGGGTTCCCCTATAGATTTTTTCCTCTAGATAGATCCCTTGTAGTAACCGGGGTGGTTCCGGTGGATCTGTGGACGAACCCAGGTGCCACAGGATGAAGGGGGTCTACCTCTACTTCGAGTCGTCCATGACTGCCCACAGGAAGAACACGACGAGCAGGGCGCCGGCTCCTCCTGAGACCCATCCCGCAATGGTGGTCATGGCATCGGTGCCCAGCTGCTCGGCGGAAGGCAGGGTAGCTGCTGCTGACGAGAGTTTCAGCCAGATTGAGGCGAAGACAGGCCGGATGGAGAAGGACACCCCACAGTCGCTAAGGAAGGTTGCTGCCCCGAGGTAGAGCGTCCATCGGCGGTGTATGCGCCACCAGATCCATACAGCCACGATCAGCGGGACCGCGGAGATCACGCACATCAGGAACAGAGATGGATACCACACCCCCGTAGGGAGCTGTTCCGCGGGGGCTGTCCAAGTGTCAGGCAGCAGGGACGTCACGAGATCGTGCATCCTGCACTCCTTCCGTGTCAGGCGTCTGCATGTCAGCAGGCTTGCTTGCAAGCATGCATGCGGTGGGCTTCGGTGGGGCCGGCCGTCTCACGGGTGAGCAGAACCGAGCGCCACAACATCACAAGCGATAACCGCTCTGCTCGTAGACAGCACAATATATCGCGTGTAATGTTGTTGGCAACAGATGATCGTTGGAAGGATCGACATGACCGAGAAGCCCGTCTTCTACTCCATCGGTGCCGCCGCCACCAAGCTCGGTTTGCATCGTGTGCTGCTCAATCAGCGCGTGGCAGATGGCCAGCAGGCACCCGATGCGCTGCTGGCGGCCACCAGCAAAAACCGCCCGGATCAACCCGTGTGGACAGCCGAGACCCTGGAGCACTGGGGGAAGGCTGACCCGGGCGAGCCGACCGTCTACTACACGACGAACGCAGCCATCAAGTACCTGGGCATCCCCGCGCCCACGTTCAACATGCACCGGCGTACGAAGCAGGACATCCCCGCTGACGCTCACGTGATGCGATCAGCCACGGGGGAGCCCCAGCCGGTCTGGACTGCCGAGAGCCTGGACGAGTGGCACAAGGAAGTGCGGGCGATGGTCTCGGAACCGCGCAAGCCGCGCTCTCTGGCGGTCTACGCGCCCGCCGACGCCGCCGCGCTCATGAACATCACCCGCACCGCGTTCGAGAAGATGCTGAACGAGCGGCCAATGCAGGCGGATCTGGTCACCCTCGACACCGCCCCGGAGCTGGCGTGGACGGGCAAGCACCTCGATGCCTGGGCAACCGACGGGGACGTGCCGATCAAACGCCGCAAGCCCAAGGCGATGACGTACTACTCAGAGGACGAGGCACCCAAGCTGCTGGGGGTCACTCGCGCAGAGTTCGCCAAGCTCATGCGCTCTTCCCCGCTGCCCCCGGAAGCGCTGGTGGTTTCACCTGCCGCCCACGCCTGGAGTAAGGACACGCTCGCGCAGTGGCACGTCGCGGCCACCGGACGGGACGGTGCCAAGTGAACAACTCCGAGTTCCGCCTGAAAACCGGTCTGCTGGGCTTCTCGCCCACCTCGCTGAACATCATCTTCGAGGAGCTGGACGGCGCCGCCCTAGACGTCCTCCATGGCCGTGCCCCGGTGCCCGAGCACGTCGGGGAGGTGGTCAGTGCGTGGTGGGAGGAAACCATCACCGCGGTGGACAACACCGTTGAGGAAGCCGTCACGGCGTGGGAGGCCCATGGGCAACCGGCGCAGCTGACCCGCTACGCCCACCACGACCAGCTGCCGCACAAGATCGGCGCACAGGCGTCTTCCCTCCAGTCCTGGGACTACCACCTCGGGCTCATCCTCCGAGCGCTGGAGAAGGCCGGCGTGCCCTACGAGATCGCCACGGTCGAGGACTAAGCCATGAGCGGGCTGGAGGATCACCTGCGGATCGTGCTGCGCGAGGCGAGCGCCACTGTGGCGCGGATGGAGGCGGAGCACGCCACCACGGCGGCCGCGGCGCACTACCACGTGTGCCAGGTGGCCCGGAGGTTCCTCCTAGCCGCTCCGGCGTTCCCGCCCCGACCTCACGGCCACTCGGAGGCGGGTGGGCCGGGGGAGGGGCGCACAAGGCCGTGACGCCCGGTGCGCGCGGAAGCACCCCGCGAGCGCTGCTGGCTCGCGGGGTGCTTCCGTGCGCGGAGGGGGTCAGGGGCGGGTGGTGAGGTGGTAGGGGATGTCGTGGGCGTCGAGGTCGAGCATGACCAGGGCGAGGTAGGCGTCCCAGGTCTCCACGGAGCGGGCCTTGATCCCGGTCTCATGGTGGGCCAGGACCCGCTTGGCCGGGTAGCGGGTGAGCGTGATGGGGGCGGGGTTCTGACGGTAGTCGGCTCGGTGTTGGGCGGCGGCGCTCGCGGCGTCGGTGTCGGCCTCCTGGGCCCATCCGCGCACGGTGTCCGCGAGCCATTCGGGGACGGGGTACTTGCCGGTGCGGATGCGCCGGAAGCGGCGCGGGTCCATGTCGAGCTCGTCGGCGACGTCCTGCGGGCGGAATCCGAGGCGGGCGGTGATGGCGGCGAGGATGGCGGCGTCCATGGGTGCGGGTCTTCCTCTCGGGGGTGTCTTAGCGCGTGGTGGCGGGGGCTTCGGCCGCGTCCGGGTGGGGATGGACGCCGGTGGCCTTGCGCAGCGCCCGGGCCTCGGCGCAGCTGAGGCCGGCGGTGTCGAAGTCGGCGGTGTAGCCGGTCACGATGGCGTCGCCGGTCAGCGTCGCCGGAGCGTTCGCGGCGCCCGCGAGCGCGTCGAGAACGGTGTTGGCGCGGACGTTGGGAGTGGTGGTGTCGGCCCCGGCCCAGATCTGGAGGTGGGAGGCGCCGGTGCGCTGGCACAGGCTGGTGAGGGAGCCCCCGAGGTGGGCGGTAAGCGCTGTCTCGGGGTGGCGGGGGTCCAGGGCGATGGTGGTGACCCGGCGGGTGGGGTTGGCGGGGATCAGGAGTGCTCGCATGGTGGTCTCTTTCGGTGTCGGGTGGTGGGGCTGCTGCCCCGCTGACAATAGAAATACTACATTGGCGTTATAAGTCTTTCAAGGGCTGGTTTTCTTGGTGCATGGCTAGTACTAGGGGCGGGACGGTCTCGGGGGCGGTGTCGTCACCTGCGCTGCCGCAGATCAGCACGGTGCCGGTGAGTAGTCCGGTGAGGCGTCCGGCGCCGATGGCGTCGGCGAGGGTCGTGGCGGGGAAGTTGAGGGGCCCGGGGGTGGGTCGGGTCCAGAACTGGGCGCCGGCTCCTGCGCGGGCGAGTCTCAGCTCGTGGTGCCAGGGACGTCCTGGTGGGGCGGGGCGTAGGCGGGTGAGGGTGAGGTGTCCGGTGTGGTCGAGCACGGCCACGGTGGGGGTGTGCATGTGCTGCTCCTGGGGGTGTGTGCCCGCAGCTGTCGGCGAGCGCCGGGGCTGCGGAAGGGGGCCGGCTTCGCCCCCCCCCTGGGGCCTACCGGCCCCGGTGGGGGCCGGTAGGTGAGGGGGTCAGATTTTCAGTCCGGCCCGGCGCAGGTGGGCGATGAAGTTTCGGTGTGCTCTCCAATCCGATTCGGTGAAGTGGACCGTGACGGGGCCCTGGGTTTTGTCTGCCGGGAAGAACAGTGCCTTGCCTTGGCGGATATCGACGCGCCACCCTGCGGCTTCGGCGATTTTCGCGGCCTTGGCGATCTCCTTGGGCAGTCGTGCCATGTGTCCTCCTTGTCAGCGGTGGGGGCTGTGTGCCCCGCTTACAAGAACAACATTACACGCAAACTAATACACGCGCAACACAGGGTTACCCCGCCCCGGGTGTGGCCGGGGCGGGGTGGGTGCGGTCTCAGGGGCGGGTGTGGGTCGGGCCCCAGGCCGGGCCCGGGGTGTAGGTGACCAGATGCGAGCTCTCGGGGGTGGGGGTGAGGACTTCGGCGATGCTGTCGTCATCCACCAGCGCGTGGTCCTCGCACTCAGCGGCCATCAGCGTGCGGTAGGCCTCGGCCACCGTGGCCATGTGGGAAGCCGGGATGCCGCTACGCAGCCAGAACTCGTGGACCCGGCACACGTCGGTGATCTCCTCGCCGGTGTCCAGGGAAGTCAGGAAGCCGAACCGGAACCAGTGCGATGTAATCTCCACCAGCACGGCCAGCTCGCAGTCCTCCACGTCCCCGGCGAAGACGACCGAGACGTCCTCGTGCTCGGACATCCCGATCAAGTGCTCGGTGTCCCCGCGGTAGGAGAACGCGGCCATGGCCTCACGGGCCAGCAATCCCATGTCCCCGGTCAACCCCTGGACGCGCCGCAGATGGTTGATCAGCTGCGCGGTGCGCGCGATCAAATCTGCCGGGTCAGGGTTCGGGAACGAGTGGGCGATCCGGTAGCGGGGCGAGCCCCCTGTGGTCGGTGCAGCGGTCTTCTCCGCCGTGACGATGATCTGAGCGTTAGGTGCCATGGTGTGCCCTCCTCGGGCCTCGATCTCCGGGGCCTGCTGCCCCGCTAACACGCACAACACTACACGCAAGTTATATGCCATGCAAGCACGGGGGTGTGCGCGCTCGCCGCGAGCGCGGTGGGGTGCCGGGCAGGGTGTGCCGGGACTCCGGTAATGCGGGAGGGGTAATAGCGCGGGCGTGCCGCGTCTTTGACTTTAGGCTAATGGCGGGGTTTGTTGGTGGAATACATGAATGCGTGACGTACTGCGCGTCGATCACTAAATCCAGGAGGGCCACCGTGGCGCAAAAGGTGCAGATTATTATGACCGACGATCTTGACGGGGGAGAGGCCTCGGAAACCGTGCGTTTCGGGGTGGATGGACACCACTACGAAATCGACCTCAACGCCGAGCACGCCGAGCAGCTGCGCGAGGCGCTGAGTCCGTTCCGCGCCGCGGCGCGCCGGGCCACGGGCGGGCGCAAGGGCGCCGGGCATAAGGCACAGGCAGCAGCGTCCCAGCGTGACCCGGAGATCGCCAAGATCCGCACGTGGGCCCAGGAAAACGGTTACGAGCTCGGGGACCGCGGCCGCATCCCCCACGAGATCCGTGACGCTTACCGTGCGGCCACATCAGGCGCAACGTCTTAGACCCCGCACCGAACACAGCTCCCCGCGCGGGGCCGTGAATGCAGAGGGGGCGGAGCCGGCTGGCTCCGCCCCCTCTATCTACTCCGGGTGATTTCAAGGACTCACCGCGAGCGCCGGGGCCCCGTGTGGGGCCCCGGCGGGCGGAGGTTCAGTTGAAGCGCGGGGCATGGCTGAGCGATTCCAGACGGGTGTCGAGGTCGGCGGGGTGCACGCCGTAGAAGTGCTCGTGCATCATTTCCACCCCGTTCTCGCTGGAGTAGGTCACCTGCACGTCCAGCCACGCGTCTTCCTCGGTGATGGCCAGGGTCATGTCGTGCGGGGTGCCCAGTTCGCCCATGTCGAGGTTGGGGCGCAGGCGGATGGTGGCCTCCAAGTGGCGGGCGCCCTCCTTGGTGGTGGTCTCGTGGATCTCGCGCGTGTCCAGGGCGAGGCGGGTGGCGCCGGTGATGTGGGTGGCTATGGGGCCCATGGTGGCCTCCTCTGAGTCGGTGGGTGGGGCCATCTGCCCCGCTAACAAGAACAACACTACACCCGCATTTATAAAAGCGCAACACCGGCGCTCGCGGGCGGCGCACTGCGAGCGCCGGGCCGGGCCCTGGGGGCCCGGCCCGCCCCGGGGTCGGGGGCTAGGACGGGAGGTCTGCTCTGCCGTAGACATCGACCCCGCCGAGGTTTGCCCGGAAGTAGCCCGCGGCCGTGAGCCCGGCGTAGAGGGTTTCGCGCGTCATTCTCGGGAACTCAGCCCGGGCGGAGCCTGTGGTGTCCTGGTGGTGCAGGGTCACGACCTCCGGCCATTCCCGGTCGGGGGCGTCTACGTGGCCCGCGCCGACCCACCCGTCATTGCTCGTGGCGTGGGCGCGGTGGGTTGCCAGCACCTTCGCCAGCTGCGCTTCCTGGTTGGTCGTGTAGGTGGTGGTCTCCATGGTGATCTCCTTGGGTGCGGCGTCCGGGGCCATCTGCCCCGCTAACAAAAACAACATTACACGCACACTATAAAACGCGCAATATGGAGCAATACTTGACCCGACTTATTGAGTTCATGGCATAGGCATCCTCTTGCATCCGCTCGCCTTTGCAGTGTGGATAAACTGCTTCATGGCCGCGTATGACGATGACGTGCTTGTTGGGTACTTGCCGTAGGGCGGATTTTTCGGCACGTGGGTATCTAAAAAATAAAACAAGGCGGGTCAATTTCGACGCCGCCTTGTTCTATCTAGATAGCCAAACTGAATCTAGAGTAATTCTTTGGAATTTAACCGTGCGAGATTCTATAAAAGGTGGACATCTTTTCCGTAAGGTTTTCCTTCAAGAAAATTTCCCCTAATTTCATCCATAAAACCCCGCGGGTAATCATAACCCCAGTAACAGCTGCCCTCGTCTGTGTCCAGTGTATCTGCAGCGGGCGAGACGATTCCGGATATCGCAGTCAGTATGCAGTAGTAGTTTCTTCGGAAGTCGCCTTGGGCAAGACTAAAAAATCCTTTATTGTTTTTAAAATGCGAAGATGCCACTCGAATTCCGGGGTACAAATCAGAGAGAACCGATATTCCCATGGCAAGATCCAAAACAAAACCGGACCAGCTGTTTCGATATGAATTCGGCAAGTGCCCGTAGGTAAGGTTAGCTTGGTTTTGGTGAATAAATTCAAATGCCACAATGTTTTCACCATGTGCAATATTATATGCGTAGCTTTTAATAGCTCCTGCGTAATCCATCACCGGATTGCCCATGGGGGCCTACCCCTCAAATTTTAGAGATGTTTTTTTCTGCGGCCTCATTCACCCAGTCGGGGCATTTAGTGTAACCTTCACAGTAAGCTGTTATAAGACCCATAGATTCTTTGTCCAAATAATCCAGTTTTCGGTAATTGTGTACTACGCGGACAGTTCGCTTTTCGAGGACCTTGCATGTGATCATAGTCGAACACTTGACAAGCTCTACTGGGCTCCTATAGATCCACGTGGTGTTGTCGGCGTTTGGGTCACGTTCCGTGGTCGCTGGCCATAGAGTAGTAGCTTTCACTGATTTTATGCTCACGTTGTGAAGCGGCCCAATTTTTTCCCCGGCAGTCCGGCGAACAACAATACCCCACTTTCGCCATTCATCCCATCTATATAGAATTTCCTTGTCTTTCGGCACGGCCGCAGCCATCATGCTGTTCTGGGGATCCTTGGTTAAGTTAAGAGATTGACCTGTGACCTCTTGCTTTTTGGATATTTGGCTCGCGTTCAAGTCAATCGTTCCGTCGGGCTTAGTTACAGTGTTCCCGTAAAATACGTACAATTGGCCATCCTCAGGGCTTGAGGGCGCTGCGGATGCGGGGTTTATCAAAGTAACTACCATTGTAACCGCAAAAATAAGGGATAAAAAAGTACGCTTCATAAAAGTCCTCACTTATCATGGAATTTCTAGTAACAAAATTAAAAATATGTTATATTACAGATGTAATCGTATCAAGATACGAATTTTAGAGAACATCCAACACCAAAGATACTGATTGTTACGTCAAGGAGTAGTCGTCCTCAGAAGCGAAGAGGCTGTCTAACGGCATGGCCCCTTGGGTAGGAGCAGTGAGAGCTGAGCCCCGGGTGGGTCCGGTGGGGCCGGCCCGGGGCGGTGGTGGTGGACTCAGGCAGTGGCGAGTGCCTGGGAGGCCCGGGCCGTCTCGGCGGCGCGGCTCACGGCCTCCTCAGCGGTCTGGGTGCCCGTCTGGGGCACGCGCACGGACATCAGCAGGGCCCAGAAGTCGGTGCCCTCGAACGTGACCACCATCTGCGCGTTCGAGGCCCCAGCGGGCACCTGGTGGACCCGGAGCGGAGCGTTCTTATCGATCCCCCCGGCCCGGCGCACCTTGGCGAAGTCGGCCAGGTAGTCGGCGTTATACGCGGTCGTGAAGTCTACGCCCTGTCCATCGGCCACCTTCTCCAGCGCTCCGGCCAGCAGGGGGCCCACCTGCGGGTAATCCGCATTCAGGGCCGGGTACGTCAGCCGCGCGGTGCCCGTGGACACCGTCACCTCAGCGGCGGTGACCTCCACCTTGGCGTGCTCGTGCTCAGCCTTGGCGAAGCCGAGCCGCTTGAAGTCATCGGCGGCCGTGGCCGGGAGCGTGAACACCCGCGCCAGGTCTTCCCCGTCCTCGGTCACCTCCTCGCTGACCAGCGCCGCGCTGTCCATGAACAGCCGGTAGCGGTCCGTGGCCATGGCGGTAAGCGTGTCCGCGTCCACGCTCAGGCGCACCCGCTCCAGCACCGGCAGGTATGCGCTGGGCTTGGCAGTCGCAGGCTTCATCTTGGCGATCAGGTTGTGCAGCTCCGCGCAGGCGATCGTGTAGGTGGTGCTCATGGTGTCCCTCCTGGGGGTTCGGTGTCCGGGGCCGTGTGCCCCGCTAACAACAACTACATTACACACACATTGCTACACGCGCAACATGTGGCCCAAGAAAGTTTTCGCCGCCCGCCCGCGCGCGTGAGTGCGCCCCGTGTGGTGGCCGGGTGTCCGGTCTCCGCACGGGGCGCACTAGGGGGGGTGGGTCAGCCGGTGGTGACTTCGATCAGCTCAGGACTGACGCGCTCGCTCTCGACGTCGTGCCATCGGCGGTTGAGATCGACCCCGGCATCGGCGGCCGCACCGCGCGCTACCTCGATCTCGGCAGGGGTGGGGTGTTCGGGGTCAGCGAACGCGGCGGCGGCCGCTTCGGGGCTCAGTCGCAGTGTCTCCGTGGCGATCTCGGTCACTCGCACGGCGTAGTCGTAGACGTGGGCCCGGCCGGGGGTGGGCTGTGCGGTGGTGGTCATGGGGTGCTCCTCGGGTGC
>NZ_JAUZUS010000012.1:0-82931 GCF_031844145.1 Kocuria sp. PD6 | reverse complement strand
TGTAGTGTCTGGGGCTATGGCCGTTGAAGCAGCTGTGAAGCCTCCGAACCGAGCGCGCGTCGGCGTGACACGGGTCCATCCCGAACTCTCCACGGTGACCCTGGGCAGCGGCGCGACGATCGGCTACGACCAGCTCGTGCTCGCCGCCGGCTCGCGTCCCGACTGGGACTTCATCCCGGGATCGGCTGAGGCCGTCCTGTCCGAGAACGCGTCCACTAACTATCTGTTCGACCTCGCCCCGAAGACGTGGCGACTCGTGGACGCCGCCACCTCGGGGACTGCTGTGTTCACATCGAGCTACGCACGCGCACCCGTGTCCGGTCGGTGGACTCGGGGACGACCGCGATCACGATCGAATCCGACGGTGCCACGGAGGAGATCTCGTACGACTTCCTGCACCTCACGCCGCCGCATATCGCCCCGGACTGGTTGGTGGACTGCGGCCTCTCCGCCGAGGGAGCGCGCGGGTTCGTGGACGTGGATCCCGAGACCCTGCACCATCGTCAGTACGAGAACGTCTGGGCACTCGGGGACATCGCGGCCACCCCGGGCTCCAGTTCCGGTGGTGCGCTGCGGAAGTAGACACCGGTCGTCGCGCAGAACATCCTGTCCGCGCTGCGCGGGCAGCCCGCCACTGCCCGGTACTCCGGGTACACCGTGAGTCCGTTCACCGTCTCCCGCCGCACGCTGGTGCTGGCGGAGTTCACCGCGGACGGCACCCCCAAGCCCAGCAGCAAGGTGTCCGACCTGCGGAAGGAACGCAGGTCTGCGTTCCTCCTCGACCGCTGGGGCCTTCCTTGGATCTATTGGCACCGCATCCTGCGGGGTAAGTGACGCTTCGCGCTTCCCCGCCCGGAGCGACCCCGCACCGATCACCGACCCCGAGGCGGGATCCCATGCAGAAAAGGTCATCCCGCATGTGTGGTGCCAGGGCACCGCGGAGGAAGCAGTCGCGTTCTACCGGAATGCCCTGCCGGACTGCACGCTCGCCGGCTCGTCCCGATATCCGGATGTACTGCGGTCCGGCGCAGAATCGCGCCGCGGAAGCCCTCCATTTCTACATCGATCACTTGTGGGTGGCGCTGTCCAAGCACCCCGAGGCGGAGGCCTGCGTGTGGTGCATGGACGATTTCGGCGTGAGCTGGCAGATCGTCCCCCGGGACAGGGGGGACTTGATGCAGCACCCCGGCGCGCATCCACGCATGCTGGAGATGAAAAAGCTGAGTATCGCGGGGTTGCGCGGGGACTGACCCCGAGGATCCCGCGCGTCTGCCTCTGGGTCGGCCCGCGCAGGTCGTTCCGGTCAGTTGCACCGGGCAGGTGGGTGACGGCTGCATTCTCGGGGGCCACCTGCCCGGGCCAAGATCGACGGTCCCCTGTTCCGGGCCATGATAGACGGGCCCCTGTCCCGGGTCGGGGTCGACGCGTCCCTCTTCCGGGTCAGGACCGGTTCACCTGGCTGCGCCGAGCGCCCGGTCCAGGTCCGCCAGGTGATCCTCGATGTCCTCGATCCCCACGGACAGGCGCACCAGATCCTCGGGAACCTCGTACGAGGTGCCCACCCGGGAACCGTGGGTCATGCTGTGGGGCACGCAGGTGAGGGACTCTACACCCCCCAGGCTCACCGAGAGGTTGTAGAGCTCGGTTTCGCGCACGAACGCGTGGGCGGCCTCGATGCCCCCGGCGGGCCGGAACGAGATGATGCCGCCGAATCCGCCGGTGAGGGTTTGTGCAGCCAGCTCGTGCTGCGGGTGTTCCTCGAGACCGGGGTAGTTGACCTCCAGGACGTCGGAGCGTGAGCGCAGGAAGCGGGCCACCTCAAGCGCATTCGAGCAGTGCCGTTCCATGCGCAGTGGGAGGGTCTTCAACCCCCGGGCCGCGAGGAACGAGTCGAACGGGCCGGCCACCGCGCCCCCGGCGAACTGCTGGAACCCGATGAGCTCGGACAGCGGCTGACCCCGCCACTCGGTGTCACCCACGACCACGGCACCGCCGAGCACGTCCGAGTGCCCGCCGATGTACTTGGTCGTGGAATGCACGACCACGTGGGCGCCGAGCACGAGCGGGTTCTGCAGGGCGGGGGACGCGAAGGTGTTGTCCACGACGAGGAGGGCGTCGGCGTCGTCGGCCACCTGCGCCCACGCGGCGATGTCCGCGACGCGCAACAACGGGTTGGACGGCGTCTCGAGCCACAGGACCTTGGTGCGTCCGGGGAGGACGGTCTCCGCGGCGTCGGACGCGGAGGCGGATGGCACGAAGCCGTGCTCGATACCCCACTTGGACAGCACCTGGTCCACGAGGCGGAACGTGCCGCCGTAGACGTCCGAGGCGAGCACGATGTGATCCCCCGGGGCAAGGACCGCGCGCAACAAGGCGTCCTCCGCGGCCATGCCGGAGGCGAACGCGAAGGCCCGGGTGCCCTGCTCGAGGGAGGCGAGCTGTTCCTCGAAACCGTTGCGTGTGGGATTGGAACCGCGGCTGTATTCGTGGCCCCCGGTGCGGAACTGGTTCACGCCGTCCTGGACGAACGTGGAGGTCTGGTAAATGGGCGGGACCACGGCGCCGGTGGTCGGGTCGGGCTGTTGGCCGTCGTGGATGGCGCGCGTGGCGAGTCCGGGCAGGCGGGTGTCGGTGCGGATCATGGGGTGGTCTCCTTCGGGGGGTGCGGGCAGCTCAGTGGGCCGCGGTGGTCGACGCCGAGCGGAGCTGCGGTGCGTGCGCCGGGGCGATGACCGACAGGGCTTGGAAGAGATCGGCCGTGAGATCGGCTTCGTCCTCGAGCCCCACGCTCACGCGCAGGGTCCGTTCGGTGATCCCGCTCGCGCGGAACTGCTCGGGCGTGAGGCGGCAGTGGGTCATGCTCGCGGGGTGCGCCACGAGGGTGCGGACGTCACCGATGTTGGCCGCGAGTTTGATCAGACGCAGCGAGTTCACGGCATGCTCGACCTGTTCCGGGGTTCCCTTGAGGTCGATCGAGAACACGCCGCCCACCCCGCGGTAGCCGCCGGTCTCCCGCAGCTGTTGCTGTCGCGGATCCCCGAAGCGGGGGTGGTGGACACGCTCCACCGCGGGATGCTCGGCCAGGGTGAGGGCGAGTCGCTCCGCCGTGGCGGACTGGCGTTCCACGCGCACACCCAGGGTCGTGATGCCCTGCAGGATCTCGTGGGCCGTGGTCGCGCCCATGCACGGGCCCAGGTCGTTGAGGTACTTGCACCGGGCGACACCCAGCAGCGCACGCCGGGCACCGAAGACCTCCACGGGAGAACGGTCCCCCCAGCGGTGGTGCTTGCGGGTCAGCCACGGCCACCGTTCGGGGTCCTCGGTGGGGTCGAAGGCCCCGGTGTCCACGAGCACACCGCCCAGGGGCCCGCCGTGTCCCGAGAGGTACTTGGTGGCCGAGTGCACCACGAGGTCCGCACCGTGGCGCCCGGGAGTGTAGAGGTGCGGCGTGGCCACGGTGTTGTCCACGATCACGACCACACCGTTGCGGTGCGCGATCTCCGCGATCGCCTCGAGTTCGGGCAGTTCCGTGAGCGGATTGGCCACGGATTCGAGGAAGAACACGCGCGTGCCGGGGCGCAGGGCATCCTCCCACTGCTGCGGTTCGCGGGGATCCGCGAACGTGACCTCCAGGCCCGTGTCCGCGAGGGTGTCCGTGAGCAGGTCCACCGTCCCGCCGTAGATCCGCGAGGAGACGACGACGTGCGCGTCCTTCGCGGGCCCGGTCAGCGTGAGCAAAGCGAGGCTCACCGCGGCTTGTCCCGACGACGTCGCGACCGCGCATTCCCCTCCCTCCAGCCGCGCGACCTCGGCCTCGAGCGCCGCGACGTTCGGATTACCCGTGCGGGCGTACGTGAAACCGCTCGCGCGCTGGGCGAAGACCTCGCGGGCGTCGGCCAGGGTCTCGAACGCGTACGCGGCACTGTGGTGGATGGGCCGGACGATGGGTGTGCCCAGCGGTGCGGGGGTGGCTGCGGTCATGGTCTTCTTCCTTCCTCGGCGCACCCGGTGGCCGCGCGGCGGCGGCCACCGGGTGGACGTTCCCTTACGGGTGAATCAGCGCTGCGCCGGAGTATCCGCGGCAGGGGTCGACGACGCGGCGACAGTGACGCTCCCGGACACGGTCGTCGCGTCGTTCGGGTCCACGTTCGCCGGTGCACCTGCGGGCGCGCCGGCCGTCCGAGCGGCGTCGTCGGCGGAGAGTTCCGCGCGCACGGTGACCGCCGCGGCGACCAGCCGGTCCAGTGCGGCCTCGGTCTCGGGCCAGCCGCGGGTCTTCAACCCGCAGTCGGGGTTAACCCACACGCGCTCGGCGCCGATCTCGTGCGCCGCGTGGCGGATGCGCCCCGCGACCTCCTCGAACGTGGGGACCCGGGGCGAGTGGATGTCCCACACGCCGGGACCCACGTCCCGAGGGAAGTCGGATGCCGCGAGCCCGGTCACGATGCCCGAACCGGAGCGGGACGCCTCGAGCGTGGTGACGTCCGCGTCCAGGGCGTCGATCGCGTCCAGGACGGTCTCGAACTCCGAATAGCACAGGTGGGTGTGGATCTGGGTGTCCGTGGCCGCCCCGCCCGTGGCCAGGCGGAACGCCCCCACGGACCATTCGAGGTACGCCGGGCGCTCGGCCGCCCGCAGGGGCAGCAGCTCGCGCAGCGCGGGCTCGTCCACCTGGATCACGGGCGTTCCCGCGCGCTCGAGATCCGCGATCTCGTCCCGCAGGGCGAGTGCGACCTGGTCGGCGACCTCGGCGGCCGGAGCGTCGTCGCGCACGAAGGACCACGCGAGGATCGTGACCGGCCCGGTCAACATGCCCTTGACGGGGCGCTCGGTCAGGGACGCGGCGTACGAGGTCCAGTCCACCGTGATGGGCGCGGGGCGCGAGACGTCCCCGAACAGGATCGACGGGCGCGTGCAGCGCGATCCGTAGGACTGCACCCAGCCGTGCTGCGTGGTCACGAAACCGTCCAGGCCCTCCGCGAAGTACTGCACCATGTCGTTGCGCTCGGGTTCGCCGTGCACCAGGACGTCGAGCCCCAGTTCCTCCTGGACGCGCACCGTGTGGGCGATCTCCGCGCGGATCGCGTCCGTGTACTCGGCCTCCGTGATCCGCCCCGCGCGGTGGTCCGCCCGGGTCTTGCGGATCTGCGGCGTCTGCGGGAAGGATCCGATGGTCGTGGTGGGCAGCACGGGCAAGCGCAGACGGTCGCGCTGGGCAGCGCGGCGCTGTTCGGCGTCCGCGCGCTGGCGGTCCGCGTCCTGCACCGCGGCGGTGCGCTCGCGGATCTCGGCCTTGTGAGTTGCCGGGTGCTCGGCGCGGGCCGCGCGGATCGTGGCGTCCTCGTCCAGGGTGTCCCGGATGGCATCCCAGCCGTGCTCGACGCCGCGCGCGAGCCCGACCACCTCGGTCACCTTCTGGTCAGCGAACGCGACCCAGCTGGTGACGTCCGGATCCAGCGCGGTCTCGCGGGCGACGTCGTGCGGGACGTGCAGCAGCGGCGTCGCGGTGCCCACGGCCACCGGCCCGCGGGCCGCGGCGCGCAGCCGGTCCAGGGTCTCGACGGCGCGCGCGAGGTCGGTGCGCCACACGGTGCGCCCGCCCACGACGCCGCCCACGACGGGGCGTTCGCCCCATGCCTCGAGTGCCTCCTTGCCGGGGACGTCCCCGCGGTCGAGGTCGATGGCCAGGGCATCGACGTTCGTGTGGGCCAGGGCGAGCTGGGCGTCCTCGCCGGCATCGCCGTAGCCCACCGTCACGAGGATCGCGGGGCGCTGTTGCTCGTTCGAGAGTTGGGTGTAGGCGCTCTCGAGGGCGGCCACGAGTTCGGTGCGTTCCACACTCCACCCGTCCGCGGCGAGGGCCGGCTCGTCGAGTTGCACCCATTCGACGCCGGCCTCGGCCAGGGCTCGCAGGATCGCGGCGTATTCGGCCACGACGTCGTCGAGGCGCTGCAGGGGGTGACTCGCGACGGCATCGGTGGTCTCGGAGCGTGAGAGCAAGAGCAGGCTCACGGGGCCCACGAGGACCGGGCGGGTGGTGATCCCGGTGGTCCCGAGGGTGGTCCGGTAGCGGGACACGAGGCTCTCGGGGTTCGCACGCAACGGGGTGTCCGGGCCGATCTCGGGTACGTAGTAGTGGTAGTTGGTGTCGAACCACTTGGTCATCTCGAGCGGCTCCAACCGATCGGTGCCGCGGGACAACGCCGTGATCAGCTCGATCCCGCGGGGCGTGTCCGGGGCGGCGGGCTCGTAGCCGTCCGCGATGAACCGCGCGGGAACCGCGCCCAGCGCCAGGGACGTGTCCAGGACGTGGTCCACCGCGAACCCCTCGGACGGCACAGCGTGATCCGCAGTGAGGCCGAGTTCGGACAATCGCGTGGCGGTGCGCTCACGCAACCGGGCGAGGGTGTCCAGCACCGTGGTGGCGGGGTGCTGTTGCGGGTCCTTCCAATAGGACTCGAGTGCGCGCTTGAGCTCGCGGTCGGGGCCGATGCGGGGGTAGCCCAGGATCGTGGCGGCGGGGAACGGGACGGGCTGGGTGCTCATGGGAACTCCTCGGAGCTGGTGTGGGGTATGGCGGTTAGGGGGTGTGATGAGCCGCGGCAACGGGTGTGCTCCGGCGCGGCGGGGTAAGGGGAACGTCAGCGTGGGTGGTGCCGCTACGAACGGTTTTCGGCCTGCCCGGATGCGGCGGTCGAAGCCAACACGATCGGTTCACGGGTCGGTCGGGGCTGGTGCGGCGGTCAGGCCGCGGGGCTGCGGCCTCGGTATTCGCGTGCGGCATCCCGGACCCGCAGATGCTCCAGGATGGTCAGCGCCGCCTCGGGGCGGTTGAACGTGTACAGGTGGAAACCGGCGCAGCCCAGATCCATGAGGTCGTCGATCAGGGACAGGGTGGCCGCGACCCCTCGGTGGCGCAGTTCCTCAGGAGTGTCGGCGCGCAGGAACCGGGTGAGGCGTTCCGGGACCCGGACCCCGGTGATCTCGGTCATGCGCTGCAACCGTTGCGGGTTGCTCAGCGGCATGAGCCCGGCGACCACGGGGATGTGGATGCCCTCCGAGCGCGCGCGTTCCAGGAACGTGGCGTAGTCCTCGGGTTCGTAGAGCACCTGCGTGATCGCGTAGTCCGCGCCGGCCTCCTGCTTGTCCCACAGGGACGCGAGATCCGCCTCGAAGTCGCGGCCTCGCGCGGGGGACGGGTAGCACGCCACCGACACGGACAGCGGTCGCTGACCCGGGCGGAACCCGGTGCCGAAGCGACGTCGTTCGACGTCCCGGATCAGCTCCACCAGTTGGGAGGCCCGGCCCAGGCCACCCGCGGGGGTCCGCCATTCCCCGGTACCCAGGGGCGGGTCGCCGCGCAGCGCGAGGAGGTCGCGAACGCCGTCGTCCAGCAACTGGTCCACGGCGCGCTCGAGACCCGCGCGGTCCGTGCCACCGCACGTGAAGTGCGCCATGACCGGGGTCTTGGTCGTGCGGCGCAGGTGGCGCAGCGCCTCGCGGGAGACGCCGTGATGGCCGGCGTGACCGTGGGTGACGGAGAAGAAATCCGGCCCGGCCTGGGCCATGGCGTCGATGTTGCGCCACACAGTGTCCGGGTCTCCGGTGGGCCGCGGCGGGAACACTTCGAACGAGACGAGCGTGGAGCGGCGCGGGCGCCGGACCAGCCAGGACGTCCCCGTGGGCGGGCCAGTCACGGGCGCGGGTTCTGACGCTGCGAGGGGTGCGGGCATATAAAAAATCCTCCGGCCTTAGGACGCCGGAGGACGAGCTCCGAGCGCCGTACTTGCCGACCACGCGGTTGCGCGGCGGCCGGATCCTCATCTGGGGCACCCCACTACAGCTGGAGGGTTGCCGCCCGGCTAGCCAGAGCTTCGCACCGGGACTCATGATCCTTTGTTACGAGTAAGCGTAGCACAGCCCCGTGACGAGGCCCACGAACGATGACGGAACCGCCGGCCTCCCGCCGCGCTCGTCTTCCCAAGCGGGCGGAATGGACCGCACGGGGGCACCTGGGCCCTGCCGTGGTCATCCTGCCCCACGACGTGCAGGACATGAAGATGCCCGAGTTGGGAGCCGAGAACTGGGTCTTGCGCTCGATAGCCGTCGCGCCGTCGACCGCGGAAGCCTCGGAGCAGGACAGTGTGACGCCGTCGCCCTCCGTCACCGCCACGCCCACCGCGAGCGAGGCGGCGGTGACGGCCGGGGCACTCACCCAGACGTTCACGACCCCGGGCGGGACCACGAGTTTCCGATACCCGACGAACTGGACCGTGGCTCCGTCCGCGACCTCCACCCCCGAGTACCGTACGAGGGACGTCCGGGTTGCCCGCCACGAGAAGGTCCTGATGCTGTCGCTGCGGCCCGACGCCGGCATCGCGAGCCCCGCGATCCCCACGCACGAGACCACGCTGGGGACTTTCCCCGGGGCGCGCGACGCACATGGCACTCCGTTGCGGATCGCCGCCGGCCCGTTGTCGGGGCAGGCCCCGGGTGTGAACATGGCGGTCATCTACGGCATCACGCCCGCCGCGGACGACGCCGTCCCCCTTGCGCAGCGCGACCGCCAACCCCGGTCGTCACGACCCCCGGGACCTGCCGGGAGCGACGTCGTCCACGCAGGAACCCTGAGTTCGGGCCGCCGTGCATCCGGCGGCTCGCCGGTGCACCCGCGTGACGAAAGCGCGGCGAAAAGCAGGGACGCCCACCCGGTCAACCGACCGGGTGGGCGCGCCTTGGCGTGTCATCAGCGACTCAGCACGGGTGCCAGACCTTGCCTCCCGGTTCGTAGCACCGGGGGCCGGTGTAACCGGGATAGCCGCCATCACTCTCGGAAGCCGGGGGCACGTGGGGTGCCGCCGGCAGCTGCGGGGCAGCAGGTACCCGGGGCGCGGCCGGTAGCTGAGGTGCCGCGGGCTGCGCGGGGGCGGGGTTGTAGTTGTAGCTCGGTTGCGGAGCGGGATTGGGTTGGGGTGCCGGATCGCCCACGGCGACCTCGTCCTCCACGACCGCGGGAGGCGCCTCGAGCGTCGGCGTGGGAGTGGGCGTGGAGGACGGGGTGGGACTCGGCGTCGCGCTCGGGCTCGCGGTGCTCGAAGTTGTGGTGCCGGGGGATGCGGATTCCCCCGGCGGCGCGCAGTCCTGCTTCGGGTCGAAGAAACCGACCTGCATGGCCTGGGCCACGTTGTACGCGCTGTCCATCTCTCGCCGGTACGTGCTGTTGGCGCCCACGGTCATGGGCGTTGCCAGGCCCGCCTTGACGAGTGCCTGGTTGACGTTCAACCCGTCGTCGTCGCGGGTCACTCGGGCGAGGGTGCGCCCGTAGCGGTCCGTGCGTTCCACGTCGTAGTCCAGGTGGATCGTGGTTCCCTTGGGCAGGAGGTCCTCAAGCTTGGCCGTGGCCTCGTCCGCGAGGCACTCGCCGGGCTGACCGTCCTGCGCGACCTCCGGGGTATTGATGTTCAGCAGCCGCACCCGCGTGGACTTCCCCGCGATCGTGGCGTCCAGGGTGTCCCCGTCCACCACGCGTTCCACCGTGGCCACCGAGTCGTCCGGGGTGGGCGCGGACTCTGCGGCGCCGCCGCACGCGGTCAGGGCGAACAAGCTCGCCAGGACGACGGTGCTCGCACGGGCCCTCGGACCGGCGGCCCACCGGCGGCGGGCAGGATGGTGAATGGTCTCGGCAGGCATCGCGGTCCCGGGTCTCGGAGGAAGCACCCGGCATCATGTCGGTGCATTTGCAACGACGTTATTGTGCCAGAGGGTGTTCACCCTGCAGGGATCGGCGATCCGTGTCGCGGCACGTGATGCCTAGTGGAGTAAAAGCACCTGGGGGTGTCTCAAGACTGCTTTAGCTCAGTAAAAGCAGAGGGGGGTGAGGCGGAGCTAGGTGTCGGGCGGGGGGTGCGCTCGGGGTAGCGGGTGGGCGCGGGGTGGTGCGCTGTGCGGCATGGTGTAGACAAGACGCATGGCCACCATCGATGAGCTTCCCGGTGAGATCGTCGCGGACCTGCGTGTGAGCGATGCCCGTCCCCTGAGCGGCGGGGACACCGCCCACGCCTACTGGCTCGAGACCCCGGACGGGCCCCTGTTCGCCAAGACCATGCCGGGTGCCCCGGCGGGCGTGTTGGCGTTGGAGGCGGCGGGACTCGAGGCGCTGCGCGCCGTCGCCCCCGCCGAGGTGCGGGTGCCCAGGGTGCATCACGTGGGCGATGAGGCCCTGGTGCTTGAGTGGATCGACGAGGGTCCCGGACGGCAGGACCGTGCCACGGAACGCAGCATGGGGGCCGGTCTCGCGGCCATCCACCGCGCGCGAGCCCCGCACGTCGGGTGGCTCTCGGCGGAGCTGCCGGAAAGCATCGGCTCGTTCCCGGTGGATCTCACGCCCACGGACGACTGGGCCGACTTCCTGTTGCACCGCCGCATCGAGCCGTTACTGCGCGCGGCGATCGACGCGGGACACCTGGACCCCGCGGCGTCGGACCTGCTGGCGCGCGTGGCGCCGCGAGCGGACGAACTCGCGGGCCCTCCCGAGCCCCCGAGCCTGCTGCACGGTGACCTGTGGGCAGGCAACCGCGTGGTCGATCGCAACGGGACGAACTGGCTCATCGATCCGTCCTCGTTCTACGGACACCGCGAGTACGACCTGGCCATGATGCAGCTCTTCGGCGGTTTCGGGCGGGAATGCTTCGCGGCGTACGACGACGTCTACCCCCTCGCGGACGGCTGGCACGAGCGGGTGCCGTGGTACCAGTTGCCGCCGCTGCTGGTGCATGCGATCAGGTTCGACGGTGGTTACGGCGGGGCGGTCCTGCGGGCCCTGCGCAGTCTGATGTGACACTACGGGGCGCGTCCATCACCCGCTGAGGACAGGGCGTTCTCGGCCGATGACCGCGACAAGGCAGGTGCGGACAACGTTTTCCACCCGCGTGACATGGGTGGACACGTCCCCCGCACGTGCAGCATGATGTTTACTAGATTGTCTAGTTATCCACAACGCGAGGAACGCGATGGAGAGCAGTGCAACGTGGTACGGGCCGGTGAGCCCGCAGTCGCGTGCGCTGCGCCGGGTGGTCGTGCTCAACGCGGAGATCGCGTACGAGATCCGCCGCATCTTGGGGCTCAAGGGAACCGATTACGCGGCCATGGCCATGCTCATGGTCCATTCCATGGGGCCCACGGAACTGGCTCATGCGCTGCACATCACCACGGCCTCCGCCACCGCGGTGGTGGACCGTCTGGTGCGCGCGGGTCACGTGGTCCGGGAGCCCGTGGAGGGGGATCGACGCCGGATGACCGTGCGCGCGGTGACCTCGTCCAGGGAGCGGACCCGGGAGCACGTGGTGCCGGTGATCGGGATGGTCGAGGACGAGCTCGACGCCCTGGACGAGCCCGGGCGTGAGGCCGTTCTCCGGTTCCTGAGAGGTACCGAGTCCCGTCTGGAGGAGTACTTGGAAGACTTGCGCGGGCGCGCGGACCAGGCGTCCCGGGACGATCCCGGGGTGGGTGGGTCATGACCGAGCGCGTACGCACCGCCCGGTCCCGTGACTCGCACCGAGCGGCTCCCGGGATCCCGTCCGTTACCGATCCTGCGGCCTCCCCGAGTATCGCCCCCGCCGACGACGCCGCATGGTGCCGTTTCCGCACCGCCGTGGGGGAGGAGCTGGACGCGTTCTTCGCGGCCCCCGCGAACAGTGTTCCCACGAGCCCGGGTTTCGGAGTGCTGTGGGAGCGGGTGCGCGAGCACATGGTGGGCGGCAAGCTCATCCGACCGCGACTGACCTGGATCGCGTGGTCCTCCTTCGCCGGGGGCGCTCCGGATGGATCGAGCGCGCCTGACCCGCTCGTTGCGCCGGACGCCGGGGATGCCGCGGAGACGCCGGGGGCGCGCGATGCGGCCGGGGATGGGAACCACACGGCGGGCGACCGGGAGACAGAGGCGCCGGACCCCGAGTGCGTGCGCCTGGCGGCGTCGTTCGAGATGCTGCACGCGGCCCTGCTGGTCCACGACGACGTGGTGGACCGCGACTGGCTGCGCCGGGGCGTGCCCACGGTGGGAGAGCTGTTCCGCCGTGACGCGGCCCGCGCCGGCGCACCCGAACACGAAGCGGAACACGCGGGGGCCTCGGCGGCGATCCTCGCGGGGGACCTGTTGTTGGCAGGGGCACTGCGGCTCGCGACCACGTGCGCATCGGACCTCGCGCGGTGTCGCGCCGTGGCGGACGTGGTGTTCGACGCCGTGACCGCCTCCGCGGCCGGGGAGCTGGATGACGTGCTGTTGTCCCTGCATCGATTCGGCGCCGAGCACCCCGGGGTGCAGGACATCCTGGACATGGAGCGGCTCAAGACCGCCACGTATTCGTTCGAGGCCCCGCTGCGGGCCGGCGCACTGCTCGCGGGTGCTCCCGCGGACGTCGCGGAGCGGCTGGCCCAGGCCGGTGCCATGCTGGGCGTGGGGTACCAGGTGGTGGACGACGTCCTGGGGACGTTCGGTGACCCGGGACTGACCGGCAAATCGGTGGACGCGGATCTACGTTCGGGCAAGGCCACCGTGCTCACCGCCCACGGGATGGGGGTACCCACGGTCCGCCGGGTCCTCAGGGACCTCGCGGCGGAACGCACCACGGTGCATCACGCGCGGGAAGCGCTCACGGCCTCCGGCGCCAAGGACGTGGCCGTGGAACTGGCCACGGATCTCGTGGACCGCGCCCGGACCACCCTGGACGAACTGCCCCTGCCCGCGGCGCAGCGCGATCAGCTCGTCGCGCTGTGCCACCACGTCCTGAACAGACACTCGTAGTGAGGACCCCCATGCCGCATTCGGACGCGCCGCCCCTCGCGTCGCTTCGCCTGTACACCGCCACGGCCCTCGCGGCCTCCGGGTCGGTCATCGGCCGGTACTCCACCTCCTTCTCGCTGGCGTGCCGCACCCTGCCGCCCGCCGTGCGCCGGGACATCGCGGGGATCTACGCGCTCGTGCGCGTCGCGGACGAGGTCGTGGACGGCACCGCGGGCGCCGCGGGTCTCGAAGCCGCCCGCGTGCGCACCGCCCTGGACGGGTACGAGGCGGCCGTGAACTCGGCCCTGGCCACGGGATTCGCCACGGACCTGGTGATCCACGGCTTCGCGGACGTCGCCCGCCGTCACGGTTTCGGGCGGGAGCTGACCGAACCGTTCTTCGCGTCCATGCGCGCCGACCTGGACGTGGCCGAGCACGACGGCGCGTCGCTCGAGTCGTACATCTACGGTTCCGCGGAGGTCGTGGGACTCATGTGCCTCGAGGTGTTCATGGACATGCCCGGCACACGGGCGGACACCCCTGAGCAGCGGGACATGCTGCGGGCCACGGCCCGGCGGCTGGGAGCGGCCTTCCAGAAGGTGAATTTCCTGCGTGACCTCGGGGCGGACCACGACCAGCTCGGTCGCACGTACTTCCCGGGCGCGGACCCCGCCCACCTGGACGAGACCCAGAAGGCGCAGCTGCTCGCGGACCTCAATGCGGATCTCGACGCCGCGATGCCCGGGATCCTGGCCCTGGACCGGCGCGCTCGCCGGGCGGTCCTGATTGCGCACGGACTGTTCGCGGAACTGTCCCGGCGGATCGAACGCGTCCCCGCGCGGGAACTGACCAGACAACGCATCAGCGTGCCCACCGCGGTGAAACTGCGGATCGCGGCGCGCTGCCTCTCGGATTCGGTGGTGACACGATGACACGGACGGTGGTGATCGGCGGCGGTTTCGCGGGCCTGGCCACGGCGGGACTGCTCGCCCAGGACGGGCACCGCGTGACCCTTCTGGAACAACAGGACATCCTGGGTGGGCGCTCCGGGCGGTGGTCCGCGGAGGGCTTCTCGTTCGACACCGGCCCCAGTTGGTACCTCATGCCGGAGGTCATCGACCGGTGGTTCCGGCTCATGGGCTCCAGCGCCGCAGCAGAACTGGACCTGCGCACCCTGAGCCCGGGCTACCGCACGTTCTTCGAGGAGCACCTGGACGAGCCACCGACGGACGTGGTCAGCGGGCACGCGGAGGAACTGTTCGAGCAACTGGACCCGGGATCCTCCCGCGCGCTGCGCATGTACCTGGACTCCGGCGCGGAGGTCTACGAGCTCGCCAAGAAGTACTTTCTCTACACGGATTTCGCGCACCCCCGTGAGCTCATGACCCCGCAGGTGCTCAAGAACCTCCCGCGGCTCAGCACACTGCTGACCCGGTCCATGAAGGGCTACATCGACCAGCGGTTCACCGATCCGCGGGAACGCCAGATCCTGGGGTACCCCGCGGTGTTCCTGGGCGCCTCGCCCTCGAGCGCTCCGGCCATGTACCACCTCATGAGTCACCTCGATCTCACGGACGGAGTGCAGTACCCCGTGGGTGGGTTCAGCGCGCTCGTGGACGCGATGGCCGAGCTGGTGCGCGCGGCCGGGGCCGAGATCGTGACCGGGGCGACCGTCACGGGGATCGACGTCGAGCGGGCACCGCGCTCCGTGCGTTCCCAGGTGGCGGCCGCCCGTTCACGACGTCGCTCGGCCGGCTCCGTGCGCGGCGTACGCTACCGCGCGACGTCATCGGCCTCGAATGCGCCGCGGACGGCGGCCGACGGTGCGGAGACCACCGTGCCCGCCGATCTCGTGGTGGGTGCCACGGACCTGCACCACATCCAGACCAGGTTGCTGCCCAAGCGGTACCGGGCCCCGGAATCGCGGTGGAAGCGCCGGGACCCGGGGCCGTCCGGGGTGCTCGTGTGCCTGGGCGTGCGGGGGAAACTGCCGCAATTGGCCCACCACAACCTGCTGTTCACGGCGGACTGGGACGACAACTTCGCGCGCATCGGTACCGGGCGGGAGCTCGCGGAGGAGACCTCGATCTACGTGTCCATGACGTCGGCCACGGACCCCGCCACTGCGCCCGAGGGGGACGAGAACCTCTTCATCCTGGTGCCCGCACCGGCCGTCCCCGAGTGGGGTCGCGGCGGGATCAGCACGCCGGAACGCCACGAACCGGGTGCGGAACAGGTCGAGCGGGTCGCGGACGCGGCCGTGGCGCAACTGGCCCGCTGGGCGAAGATCCCGGATCTCGAGTCCCGGGTCGTGGTGCGGCGCACGTACGGGCCGGGGGACTTCGTCGCCCAGTTCAACGCGTGGCGCGGTTCCCTCCTGGGCCCCGGTCACACGCTCGGCCAGTCCGCGATGCTGCGCCCCGGTGTGACCGATCCCGGGATCCGGGGCCTGTTCTACGCGGGGTCCTCGGTGCGCCCGGGGATCGGCGTGCCCATGTGCTTGATCTCATCCCAGGTGGTGTGGGACGCCATCCGCGAGGACAGCGGGGTGTCCTGATGTATTTGCTCATGCTGCTCGTGTTCCTGGGGTGCTACGCGCTGATCGACCGGCGGTGGAACCTCTACTTCTGGTCGGGGCACAAACTGCGGGCGTGGCTCGTGCTCGTCGTGGGGGTCCTGTTCTTCCTCGCGTGGGACGTTGTGGGGATCGTCAACGGGCTGTTCTGGCACGGCGAGAACTCACTGACCCTGGGGATCTTGGTGGCCCCCGAACTGCCCCTCGAAGAGGTCTTCTTCCTGGCATTCCTGTGCTACCAGACCATGATCTACGTGCTCGGGGCGCCCGTGCTGTGGCGGTGGCTGCGCGACCGGCGGGGCACCGCGGCGTCGTCGTCCGAACTGCGAGGAGGTCACGGAGCGTGACGTACTGGAGCGTGAACTTCATCTTCTTGGGCATCTCGGCAGTGGTGCTGCTCGTGGCCGTGCTCGTGCGGCGGCCGCGGGGGCTGTTCTGGGGATCCCTGGTGGCGTCCTTCGTGCTGCTCGGGGTGCTCACCGCGATCTTCGACAACCTCATGATCGCCGCCGGGATCATGACCTACACGGAGCACAACATCTCCGGCGTGCAGATCGGACTGGCCCCGCTCGAGGACTTCGCGTACCCGTTCGCGGGGGTGCTCCTGCTGCCGGCGCTGTGGTTGTTGCTCGGTGGTGCCCGCCAAGAACGCGGTGCCCGTGAAGAACGTCGTGCCGGCGACGGACGCGGCGCTCGCGGTGCCCGGACGCCGGAGGCTGAGGAAAGGGGAGTCCGTGCTGAGTAAGCTCTTCTGGGCCTCGCGCCCCCTGAGCTGGGTGAACACCGCGTACCCGTTCACCGCGGCGGTGCTGTTGACCGGGGGCATCCCGTGGTGGCTCGTGGTGCTCGGCACGGTGTTCTTCCTGGTGCCCTACAACCTGGCCATGTACGGCATCAACGACGTCTTCGACTACGAGTCCGATCTGCGCAATCCCCGCAAGGGCGGTGTGGAGGGTGCCGTGGTGGACCGTGCCGCGCAGCGCCCCGTGTTGCTGGCCTCGTGCCTGGTCCCGGTGCCCTTCGTCCTGGTGCTCCTGGGCTACGCGGTGGTCACGGGCAACTGGGTGTCCATCGCGGTGCTCGCGGTCTCGCTGTTCGCCGTGGTGGCGTACTCGTGGGCCGGGCTGCGGTTCAAGGAACGCCCGTTCGTGGACGCGATGACGAGTGCCACCCACTTCGTCTCGCCCGCGGTCTACGGCCTGACGCTGGCGGGCGCCACGTTCACACCGGGACTGTGGGCGCTGCTCATCGGGTTCTTCCTGTGGGGCATGGCCTCCCAGATGTTCGGCGCGGTCCAGGACGTGGTCCCGGACCGGGAGGGCGGACTCGCGTCCGTGGCCACGGTGCTCGGGGCCCGGCCCACCGTGTGGGTGGCCGCGCTGCTGTACGCCCTGGCGGGCGGGCTCATGGTGTTCACCGAGTGGCCAGGCCAGCTCGCCGCGCTGCTCGCGGTGCCGTACCTGCTCAACGTGCTGCGCTTCAGCGGTGTCACGGACACCGATTCCGGGCGGGCCAACGCGGGGTGGAAGACCTTCCTGTGGTTGAACTACCTCACCGGTTTCCTGGTGACCATGCTGCTCATCTGGTGGGCCGCGGTGCGCCCGGTCTGACCCCGGCCGGTCGCTCGACGCCGCTCGCCCCCTCCCGGGGGCGGGCGGCGTCGTCGTTCTCGTCCTGATCCGATTCGTGAACCCTTGACCGCCTCGCCGGTTATGTGGTTCATTAGTAGAGTAATGAACCAAGGAGCTGGAAGTTCTCCATGACACCCAAACAAGACGGTCGCCCGATCTTCATGGTCCTGGCCGATCAGATCGCGGACGACATCCTCCAGGGCAACTACCCGGTGGATTCCGCGGTGCCATCCACCAACGAACTCGCCGCGTTCTACCGCATCAACCCCGCGACGGCGGGGAAAGCGCTGGGACGCTTGGTGGATCAGGGAGTCTTGGAGCGGCGTCGTGGGATCGGGACGTTCGTGGCCGCGGATGGCCCGGACATCCTGCGAGCGCAGCGCCGGGAGGCGTTCCATGAAGACTTCATCCAACCCGCCGTGGCCGAGGCCCGGAGGCTCGGACTCACACTCGACGACATGGTCGCACTCATCAGAAAGGTCTCGCCATGAGTTCTCCCGTACGACACACGGATCACCGCGAGAGCGCGCCGGGGCAGGGGATCCGGATCAGGAACCTGAACAAGTCCTTCGGCAAGAAGCACGTGCTGCGGGACATCACCGTGGATTTCGCGCCCGATCGGGTGCACGGGCTGCTCGGGGCCAACGGCGTGGGCAAGACCACGCTGATGTCCGTGATCCTCAATCACACGTTCCGCAGCTCCGGTGAGGTGCTGATCGACGGTGAGGATCCGCGGGAGAACGCGCGGTTGCTCGAACGCACGTGCTTCGTCCACGAGGACCAGAAGTTCCACGACGACGACACCCCGGCCTCCCTGCTGCGCATCCTGCCCACGTTCTACCCCGCGTGGGACACCGACCTGGCCGAGCGCCTGGCGCCCCGGTTCAAGCTGCCGATGAGCACGCGCACCACCAAGCTCTCCCGCGGGCAGCGCAGCGCGCTGGCGATCGTCATCTCGCTGGCCGCGCGGGCGCCGTACACCTTCATGGACGAGCCGTACCTGGGGCTCGACCCCGGGCACCGCGCCCTGTTCTACGAGGAGTTCGCCCGCGCCATGGCCGAACACCCGCGCACCGTGATCCTCTCCACGCACCTGATCGACGAGGTGTCCGACCTGCTCGAGAACGTGGTCATGATCGAGGACGGCCGGGTCACGGTGGACGCGGACATCGACGACGCCCGGGACAGCGCGTTCGTGCTGCGCGGACTCGAACCCGTGGTCCGGGACGTCGTGGGCGCTCGCAGGGTCCTGCGCGAGTACCGACTCGGCAACATCCTCTCCGTCACCGTGGACGGCACCGCGACCGCTGAGGACCGGCGCCGCGCGGACGCCGCCAATGTCTCGTTGGAACCCGTCACCTTGCAGGAACTCGTGGCCGCGCGGGGCATGCGCGGCACCGACGACGCAGAAATGAGTGTGTGATGCAGTACGCCCGCCGGAACCTCGCGCTGTACCTGACCAACCGACTCAACTCCTTCGTGGTGGCCCCGGCCATCCTGGTCCTGGTCGCGATCCTCACGGTCGTGATCGGGCTGATCATCGGCATCCGCACCGGTCTGCCCCTACCGCAGCCTGTCCAGGACGGATTCCAAGCCAACCTGGCCGTGTTCTGGGCCCTCCCGGGCTTCCTGATCTCCCACGGCGCGCTGACCGCCAACCGGGGTTTCGCCGGCGCGCTCGCGTTCGGCAGCACCCGCCGGAACTTCTGGGCGGGCACGGCCATGGGTTTCATGATCACGTCCCTGGTGGTCGCAGCCGTGGGTCTCGTGATCCTGGCCGCGGAGGCCGCGACCGGGTTCGGGCTGGGGATCAGTTTCCTCACCATTCACGCCCTGGGTGACGGCAACCCCCTGATCGTGGCCGTGACATTGTTCCTGCTGAGTCTCATGAGCCTCTTCGCGGGCATGA
Source organism: Kocuria sp. PD6 (assembly GCF_031844145.1). Lineage (NCBI taxonomy): Bacteria > Bacillati > Actinomycetota > Actinomycetes > Micrococcales > Micrococcaceae > Kocuria > Kocuria sp. PD6. The sequence goes on along the minus strand of NZ_JAUZUS010000012.1, from coordinate 64,038 downwards.
GTTTCGGCGGGATCTACCGCGCGGCCGGGGTGATCTGGACCGTGATCTCGATCGTGGCCGTGGTGCTCGTGGCACTGGGTCTGCTCGCCGCGATCGTGGCCTGGCCGGACTTGTGGTTGGACCTCGCGAGCGAGCTCGGACGGTGGGGCATCCCGCTCGGCCTCGTGGTCGTCACGCTGATCGCCGGTCTCGCGAGCCGCGCGGTGGTGCGGTACGCGGAGATCTGAGCTCCCGGTACGACGCCGCTCGCTCCCTTCCCGGGGGTGGGCGTCGTCGTCGTGTGCGGGCCGTGTCGTGCGGGCGGTGCGTGGACTGCACCCCTGACACCACCCGCTCCCGGGCCACCCCACCTGACATCATGGCCCCATGAGCCGATCGACATTCACCACGCACACCGCCCACGTCAACGACACCGAGCTGGCCTACACGGACGAGGGCCGGGGCGAGTCCATCGTGCTGCTGCACGGCCACGCGTACGACCGCTCCATGTGGGACGGGCAGGTCACGACTCTCGCGGAGCAGGGTTGGCGCGTGATCGCCCCGGACCTGCGCGGGTTCGGCGAGTCCCAGGTCACCGAGGGGATCGTGTACACCGAGGAGTTCGCCGCGGACATCGTCGCGCTGCTGGACGAGCTCGGCCTGGAGACCGTGATCCTGTTGGGCTTCTCGATGTCCGGTCAGGTGGCCATGCAGATCGCCGCGTCGTACCCCGAACGGGTGAGCGCGCTGATCATCAACGACACGGTGCCCACGTCCGAGGACGCGGCAGGGCGGCGGCGTCGTCATGTGGCGGCGGACGGGATCGTGCGGGACGGAATGGAGACCTACGCGCAGAACGTGCTGTCCAAGATGATCGCGGAGGAGAACGTGGAGCGGCTGCCGGAGGTCGCCGAGCGCGTGCGTGAGATGATCCGGACCGCCCCGCTCGAGGGCTCCACCGCGGCCATGCGCGGGCGCGCCGAACGCAACGACTTCACCGAGACGCTGCGTGCGTGGGAGAAGCCCGCGCTCGTGATCGTGGGGGACTCGGACGCGTTCGACAACGGCGCGGGCCAGGTCATGAGCGAGCTGCTGCGCCACGGTGAGCTCGAGGTGGTCCCCGCAAGCGGGCACACGCCCAACATGGAGAACCCCTCGGAGTACGACGCCGCTCTGGGTGCCTTCCTCTCGCGCCTCGTCTGATCGGGAGGCTCGCGGGTGCCGCTCACGGGCGGAATGGCGGGCGAACATCTGAGTCCCGAGAATGCCTCGGAATCGCGATCCGGGTGCTTTATCGGGGCATGGATGTACCCGGGGATGCCCGGCGCTCAGTTCCAGTTGTCGGCGAGCAACTCCATGGCTGTGAGGACGTCCGGTTGACGCGTGGCGGTGGGGGAGATCATCAGCTCGTCCGCATCAGCGTGTTCTGCGAACCGGTGCAGGTAGTCCACCACGGTGTCCGGGGTGCCCGCGCCGGTGTAACTGATCATGTGCAGGATCTGCGCGGCAGCGGGGGAGGCCATGACCATGTCCATCTCCTCGTCCGTGAACTCCCGGCCGCGGCCCACCATGGCCTTGACCCGGGAGCGCTGGGTCGCTTCCAGCTGACGGGCGGCGTCCTGCGCGTCCTCGGAAATGATCACGTTCACCGCGGCGATCACGTACGGCTCCGCGAGCTGTTCGGACGGCTGGAACTGGGACCGGTACGCGGCCACGGCGTCCACGAGGGCGTCCGGCGCGAAGTGCGATGCGAACGCATAGGGCAGCCCGTAGGCCGCGGCCAACTGGGCCCCGAACAGGGACGAGCCCAGGATCGTCAGCGGCACGTCGGTCCCCGCACCCGGCATCGCCTGCACGCCCGGGATGAGTGAGTTGCCGGTCAGGTAGCCCCGCAGTTCCTTGACGTCCTGGGGGAAGCTCTCGGCGGATTCGGGGGAACGACGCAGTGCGCGCAGCGTGCGCGGATCCGTCCCCGGGGCGCGGCCGAGCCCCAGGTCGATCCGGCCGGGATGCAGCTCCGCGAGGGTGCCGAACTGTTCCGCGATCGTGAGCGGGGAGTGATTGGGCAGCATGACGCCGCCCGAACCGAGCCGGATGCGTTCCGTGTGCGCGGCCACGTGGGCGATCAACACTGCCGGTGCGGAGGACGCGATCGTGGGCATGTTGTGGTGCTCCGCGTACCAGACCCGCGTGTATCCCAACCGCTCCGCGTGCCGGGCAAGGGTCACGGAATCCGCGAAACTCTCACCCACCGATTGGTTCTCGCGCACGGTGGCGAAGTCGATGACCGATAGGGGCAGTGCCATGAATGAAACCCTTTCCAGAGAAAACTTGCTGTTGGAATAACGGGCTCACGGGGCCCGATATTCCGCGGGCCGCTGCTCTCCCGGGTGTGCTGAACGGGTTGCTCGGGGTGGGAGGGGATGAGCGGGGGAGCGGGATGAGGGAGCGCCTACCCGCAGACTCGGGGCCACCACCGGACCCGGACTTGCCGGTTCAGTTCTCGGGGCGCCCTGCTCGGATCGCCCCAGCCGGCGCCTGGCGGCGCGCGTTGTGGGTGTCGGGGGTCGGTCCTAGGCTCACGGGCATGGCCGAGTACGAGGTCACCGAGCTGTTCACCGTCCCCCGCGAGCCCACCGTGCTCGCGCCCGGGGCCGTGCACGTTCCCGATTGGCTCCCCGTCGCCCGGCAGCACGATCTCGTGGCCGCGTGCCGTGACTGGGTGCGCTCGGCCCCCATGCGTCACCAGGTGATGCCGGGCGGCGGTCGGATGTCCGTGCAGTCGGTCATGCTCGGCGCGAATCGGACCCCCTACCGCTACGGGGCCACCGGGGGAGCGGAGGTCGCGGCCCTGCCGGACTGGCTCGTGGACCTGGGTGCGCGGGCCGTGGCGGACGCGTACGGGGTGGTGGACGCGGGAGATGTGGGCGTCCCCGAAGTCGAGGACGTCGTCCGCGGTTTCGTCCCCGACTCCGCGCTGGTCAACTACTACGACGGCGCCGCGCACATGGGGATGCACCAGGACAAGGACGAGTTCTCGGCGGCGCCCATCGTGTCCCTGTCCCTGGGGGACACGTGCACGTTCCGCTTCGGCAACACCGAGACCCGCACGGCTCCGTACCGGGACGTGGAACTGCGCTCGGGGGACCTGTTCGTGTTCGGCGGACCCTCCCGGTACGCGTTCCACGGCGTGCCCAAAGTGTTCCCCGGCACGGGTGGCCTGCACCTGGGGTTGAAGAACGGCGGGCGGTTGAACATCACGCTACGCATGACGGGTGGACACCGGCGAGCGCGCTGACGTGCTGAGAGCGACCCCGTCTGTCGGCAGACGGGGTCGGGCGCCCCGCTCGAACGCGAGGGTCTGCGCGCGGCTCGGCCACGAGAACCGGTGCCCCGCTCGGACCCGGGGCCGCGACGGGCGCGATGACACACTGGGGTCATGCAGAACGAGACCCTGGATCCCCGCCCCACGGACGTGCAGGTGGAGCGCTACCGCACCCTGGCCGCCGATCACGCGGTGGGGGTGGGCGTGGTGTGCTCGCGCTACCGGGGCAAGGACCACGCGATCACCGTCACGGCGTTCGCGGACGTCTCCTACGATCCGCCCACCATGCTCGTGTGCCTGTACGACATGGGGCGGATGTGCGAGGCCGTGGAGGGCTCCGGATCCTGGGCCCTGTCCCTGCTGAACGCGGATCAGCGCTCCGTGGCGAATTGGCTCGCGAGTCCGGGCAACCCCGTGGACGGACTGCTGGACACCGTCCCGTTCCACCGCACCGAGCGCACGGGGACGCCTGTGATCGACGGGTGCCTGAGCTGGTTCGAGCTGGACACCGTGTCCACCCACACCGCGGCAACCCACCTGGTGGTCGTGGGGCGTGTCACGGCCATGGGCCGAGGGGTGGACGCGGGTGCCGCGGACCGTCCCCTGATCCATTTCGCGAGGGAGTACAAGAGCATCGGGTGATCCCGGCCGCGGGTGGGCGTACGGTGAGAAGTGGGGGCTCGCTCGTCGCACGGTGCGTAGCGGTGGTGTCCCCCCAATGTGACGTCTCATTGCGCCGTGTGGCCCAGAATGTGGACTACGAAACCATGTGTTGGACATGAGATGCCTGGCAGGATTTAGCCTGTCCGGATAACGGCGGCCGGACCGCCGATCCGGGAACACAGCCGTGTGAGAGGACCCACCATGCCGGACCGCGTCAGCCAGAACACCTCAGCCGATCCCGAGACCCCCGACCCCGACCAGGGGTTGGACGGTGTCCCGGCATCCGGGGGTGAGGCAGAACGGGTCGCCGCACATGCCGTGGACCTCGTGGCCCCCACGGAGGCGCTGCACAGCGATCCGCGCCTGACGGAAGGGTTCAAGTCCGCGTTCGGTCAGCATCCTGCGGGCATCGCGATCATCACGGTCGCCGGGCCGGAAGGCCCCGTGGGCCTCACGGCGTCCTCCGTCTCCTCCATCTCCGCCGACCCCCCGATCCTCGGCTTCTCGCTGCAGGCCAAGCGCGGTTCGGCGGCCGTCGTGGCAACGGCCGATTCCTTCGTGGTGCATTTCCTGGATTCGGACAATGTGGAACTCGCACGTTCCTTCGCCATTTCGGGTGCACCCCGTTTCGGGGACGACATGGAGTGGACCACGCTGTCCACAGGCGAGCCCCGCTTGCTCGGGGTGCGCCGCGTGCTGCGGGCCATCCCGCTCGCGCGGATCAAGGCCGGGTCGGCGCTCGTGTTCAATGCCGCCGTCGTGGAGGTCCTGGGTGAAGAGGGCTCGGGCAGCCCGCTTGTGTACCACCAGCGGCAGTTCCACGGCCTCAGCGACAGCTCGGTGCTGGACCTGCACCTCTGACGGGCGGGCCTTCGCGGTGCCGTGTGTGACGCTGTTCACCCAAAGTTTTCTCCAGAATAGGTTGACGCATCAAACAGCGGGTCGTAAATTAGTTTCCGAAGCAACCAATTGGGCCGCCCGACGACGGCCCGCCCGAAGCCAAGGAGAAACGAATGACCACGCTCGAAGGTATGACCCCCGGAACCTGGACCCTGGACCCCGCCCACACGGAGGTCGCGTTCTCCGTCCGCCACGCCGGTATCTCCAAGGTGCGCGGTGTGTTCGGCGACGTCTCCGGTGAACTCAACGTGGCCGAGGACGCTTCGCAGTCCAACGGCCAGGTGGCCGTGGGGATGAACTCCGTGGACACCAAGAACGAGACCCGCGACAACCACGTGCGCTCGGCCGAGTTCTTCGACGTGGAGAACCACCCGCAGATGACCTACAAGATCACCGGCCTGGAGCTCAACGACGGTGAGGGCACCGTGACCGGCGAGCTCACCCTGCGTGGCGTGACCAAGCCCGTGAAGCTGGATGCCGAGTTCAACGGCGTGGCCGTGGACGCCTTCGGCACCACCCGCGCGGGCTTCACCGCCTCCACCTCGATCTCCCGCAAGGAGTTCAACGTGACCTGGAACGCCGCCCTCGAGGCCGGCGGGGTCATGGTCTCCGACAAGGTGCGCATCGACCTGGACGTGGAGTTCACCGCTCCGGAGTCCACCAACTGAACGACTCGCACCTGAGCATCTCGTGCCCGAGCGACTCGCTCCCCGCGTGAACAGTGCCCCACCGGTTGTCCGACCGATGGGGCACTTGCGTTCTGCGGGGCAGGAGCGCGGCTAGCGCAACGACTGCACGATGAAGTAGATCAGCGGCACGAGCACGAGTCCCACGAGCGCAATGCGCCGCACCCGCACCTCCATACGCGCGGGGTTGATCCGGTACCCCTCGCGGCGGGTTCCGTTCGCGCCTCGGCGCGACGACGCCTCGGACAGGGGCCCCGGAGCGGCGTCGTCGTCCGGGAAGCTCCGATCGGGGGGCCCGGCGCCCCGCCCGTCATCGGGTGACGAGGGGTGAGGGGAAGTGTTCACGAGGCCTCCTGCGGGGCGCGAGTGCGGATCGGTGGCAGGGTCAACGCCATCTGGTGGTCATGATGAGCCCCGCCAGCATGAACCCGAGCCCGATCACCAGATTCCACACGCTGATCCCGGGGATGGGCACCATGCCCTGGAACAGGTAGTAGGTGATGATCCACAACAGCCCCAGGATCATCACCCCGATCATGACCACCTTGTACCACAGCGGCGTGGGCTGGTAGTCGGTGGACCGGCGCTCGCGCTTCTCCGCCTGGGCGGCCTTCGCCGCACGACGTCGCTCGTCCCGCCGCAGCTTCTTGCGCGCCGCGGGCGTCTCCGCGTCCTCGCTCGTATCGGACGTGCCGACGCCCGGCTCGTCGGTGGACCCGGCCTCGCCGGACGCGTCCGCTCCGGACGTACCGGCCCGGGCCACCTTCATGCCGGATTCGTTCGCTCCAGCGGTCCCGGAAGCAGACACGGATGCCGCGGCCGCCCGCTTCTTCCTTGCCCGGCCCTTACCGACGGACGTCGTCGTGCCAGCGGGCACAGCCGGGTCACCGGACGCATCCCCGGTACCGGGCGCAGCGGCGTCGTCGGCGAGACCGTGGTCGGTCGCCGCATCCTTGGTGGAGACGGCCGAGGACCCGGATTTGCGCGCGGCAGAACGCTCGAAGGACGCGGCGGCGCTGTTGCGGGGAAGGATCTCCGCCGCGAGGGCGGCGAGTTCGCGGTCCCGTTCCGTGAGGGCGAAGTCCTGTGTGTCGTCCTGCGACTTACGGGATCGACCGAAGCGCTTCTTGGGCTCAGACACTGGCGTTCTTTCCTCCTGCTGCGTGGGCGCCACGTCCGGGCGTGGCCCGGGGGCGGGTTCGCGGCCGTGGCGGCCCGCGGGTGCGGCGGGGACCGGTTCCTGCCGCGAGATCGGCGTTCAGTCTATCCGCCCGAGCGGGCGTAGACTGGCGCGAGTTCTGTCAATTGGTGAACGCGCAGGAGTTCTTGAGTGTCTGTGAAGATTCTCGTCGTGGATAACTACGATAGCTTTGTCTACACCTTGGTGGGGTATCTGCAGCAATTGGGGGCCCAGACGACCGTGGTGCGCAACGACGACCTGGACGTCGCCGCGGCCACCGCTCTCGCCGGTGAACACCAGGGTGTCCTGCTGTCCCCCGGCCCCGGTGCCCCCGCGGACGCCGGCGTGTGCGCGGACCTGATCCGCTGGGCGGAGCACACCAGGACACCGTTGCTCGGCGTGTGCCTGGGGCACCAGGCGCTCGGTGAGGTCTACGGCGCTCGCGTGGGCCACGCCCAACAGCTCATGCACGGCAAGACGTCCCAGTTGGTGCACCACGGGGACAGCGTCTTCGCCTCGGTCCCGTCGCCGTTCACCGCGACCCGGTACCACTCGCTCGCCGTGGCCGCGGACACCGTCCCGGACTGCCTCGAGGTCACCGCGACCACCGAGGACGGGCAGGTGGTCATGGGTCTCAAGCACCGCTCCGCCCCGCTGCACGGTGTGCAGTTCCACCCCGAGTCCGTGCTCACGGGGGGTGGCTACCTCATGCTCGGCAACTGGCTCGAGGAAGTGGGCCAGCACGGTGCCGCCGCGGCGGCCGCGGGGTTGTCCCCGCTCATGACCGCCTGAGAACCAGTTCCGTCAGAGGCACCCGGGCCGCACACTCCGTCGGAGCGAGGTCCGTCGAAGCAGGGCCCCGCACAGCAAGGCCCGGCCGATCTCAGCCGTCGCCCCCGCGGGATGCGGTGGGGCGACTCGTGGGCTGGGGCTGCGTGGGTTGGGGTGCGGCATCCGTGGGTTCGGCGGGAGTCGTGGGTTCCGCCGTGGGCTCGTCCTCGTTCGTCGGGGACGGGGTGGGGCTCGGCGTGGGCGTCACCTTCCGGGCCACCGTGAGCGTGATCGTGGACCCCTGGCTCACGGAGGACCCCGCGGGAGCGGACTGCCGCAGCACCGTGCCAGCCTCAGCATCCTCTGTCTCGCGGATCTCCACGTCGTAGTTGAGTCGCACGTCGTCCGCCCGCAAGGCCTGTTCGGCCTCCGCGCGGCTGCGGCCGACGACGTCCGGGACCGTGACCTTGCCCGTGGACACCTGCAGTTTGACCGCGCTGTCCCGGGCCACCGAGGCGCCCTGTCCGGGATCGGTCGAGAGCACCACGTTGTGGGGCACGGTGGCGCTGTTGACCGTGCTGACCGGGCCCGCCGTGAGGCTGGCCTGCTGCAGGGACTGGCGGGCGTAGTCCAAGGATTGGCCCACGAGATCGTTGGGCACGGTCACGTTCTCGGGCCCCTCGGAGACCACGACGGCCACCGAGGACCCCTGGTCCACCTGGGTCCCCGCGGCGGGGCTCATGCTGATCACGTGCTTGTCCGGCACACTGTCACTGTGCTGCGTGGTGAACGTGGGGTTCAGCCTCGCGTCCCGCAGGGTGTTCTCCGCCGTGGTGCTGTCCATCCCCGTGACCTGGGGGACGCTCACCTGCGCGACCTGTTCGACCTGCTGGTCCTGCCACCACCGCACGCCCAGCACGGTTCCGCCGACCAGCAGCGCGAGCACGAGCAGCAGCACCACGGGCACGACCCACAGGGGCCTGCGACGGCGCCGTTCGTACGGCGCGGAGGCGGACGCGGGGGCGGCGACGGGCGCTGGGTCGTCGGCCGCGGCGGCGTCGTCGAACCGGCCGTACTGTGCGGAGACGGTGGGCTCGGCGTCCTCGCTGCGTCCCGCGGCGGTCACGGCGGCGGCCGGGGTACCGGCGCCCACTGCGGGCAGGGTCTTGGTGTGAGAGTCGGCAGTGTGGGCGACGTTGATGGGCTGGGTCGCCCCGAGGTTGCCGGGCAGTTGCCCGCCGAGTTCCCGCAGCGCCCGGCGCATCTGCCCGGCGTCCACGAACCGGTCCCGGGGGTCCTTGGCCAGGGCGCGCTCCATGAACCGGTCCACGGCGGGCGGCAACTGCGGGTTCAACGCCGACGGCGCGGGCGGCGCGTCCCGCACGTGCTGCGCGGCGATCGCCACGGAGGATTCCCCCACGAACGGCGCGCGCCCGGTCAGCAACTCGAAGAGCACGCACGCGGCGGAGTACAGGTCCGAACGGGGATCCACCGCGGCCCCGCTGGCCTGTTCGGGGGAAAGGTACTGTGCGGTGCCGAGCACCGCCTGGGACTGGGTCAGCGCGGCCTGCGTGTCCTCCACGGCACGCGCGATCCCGAAGTCCATGACCTTGACGCTGCCGTCCGGGGTGACCTTGACGTTGGCGGGTTTGATGTCCCGGTGCACGATCCCCGCGCGGTGGCTGAAGGACAGGGCGTCCATGATGCCGAGCATGTACTCGATGGCTTGTTCCGGGGTGACCCCCGGCCCGTGCATGAGTTCCCGCAGTGTGCGCCCGGGGACGTATTCCATGACGATGTAGGGGCGCAGGACACCGTCCGGGCCCTGGGGGCGGATCTCCCCGGTGTCGTAGATGGCCACGATCGAGTGGTGGTTGAGGGACGCCACGGCGTGGGCCTCGCGCTGGAACCGCTCGTGGAACGTCTCGTCCGCGGCCAGCTCCGGGCGCAGGATCTTGATCGCCACGCGACGGCCCAGACGCACGTCCTGTCCCACGTGCACCGTGGCCATGCCACCGCGGCCGATGACCTCACCGACCTCGTACCGGTCGTTGATCAGATCCGGCAGTCCCGACGTCCCCATGCGTGTCAGCCGCCCGCGCCGCTGCCGGGAGCGCTCGGAGCCGCGAGCGCCCCGTCACCGGTGCCCTGCACGGGGTTGGACTGCCCCGATCCTGCCTCGGTGCGGGCGCTCTGATCCGTGGTCCCCTGGGCGCCGGTGTCCGCCTGGGTGTTCGCTCCGTTCTGGCCGGTCTCCCCGGCGCCGTTGGTGGCTCCGTTACCGGCCCCGCCGTTGTCCGCGCCGCCGCCGTTACCGGCGCCATTGCCCCCGCCGTTGGTGGGAGCGGGCTGAGCGGTCTGCTGCGGTGCCTGGGTGTTCTGGTTCTGCTCGGGCTGTTGCTGCGGTGACTGCGTGGCACTGGTGCCCCCGGTCCCGGCGCCCGAGGTCGTCTGGGCACCCGGGGTCCACGCGACGTACATCACCACGGTGGAACCGACCTTCACCCGCGAACCGGCCGCGGGTTCCACGGAGACCACGGTGTTCTCCGCCTGACCCGTGCCCTGCTGCAGCCGCTTGTCCACGTTCACGCCCATGGCGGTGATCTCGGAGGCGACCTGGTCCGCGTCGCGGCCCACCATGTTGGCGGGCAACACCACGGTGTTCGCGGTGGGGCTCACGGTGGAGGACGTGACGATGCCCGGTGCGGGGGAGCCGGAATCGTCCCGCGAGGAGAAGAAGTACACCCCGGCCATGGCCAGGGCCACCAGAAGTGCGAGCAGCGGCAACAACCACGCCCACACGGACGTCTTGCGCCGCTCACCCTGCGGGGTGGAACCGCGCTGCGAGTTCGGTGGCCGGTTCACGGCGTCGAACTGTGCGGTAGAGGGGTGGGCGCTGTACTTGGGGTCCGGCTGGGCCGCGGCTGCGGCCGAACCGGTCACTCCCGCGGCGGCCGTCCAGGACATGGGCCGGGTGCTCGGTCCCGAGACCGGTGCGATGGCCTCGGTGGGTTGCTCGTCGGAGAAGTCCTGGGACAGGAACGGCTGCATCCCCGGGACCATCGTGACCGCGGCCGTGACGTCCCCGCGGCGCAGCGCATCCACGGCGTTGGCGAGCTTGCCCGCGTTCTCCGGGCGTTCCTCCGGGTCCTTGGCAAGCATGGACATGATGAGGGCGCGCACCGGGTCCGGGATGGAGTCCGGCAGCGCGGGAGGGTTGTCGTTGACCTGGGCCAGGGCGATCGCGATCTGGGATTCCCCCGTGAAGGGGCGCCGGCCGGCGAGCAGTTCGTAGCCGATGATCCCCAGGGAGTAGATGTCCGAGGAGCCCGTGGCGGTCTGACCGGTGGCCTGCTCGGGAGCCAGGTACTGGGCCGTGCCCATGACCTGGCCGGTGGCCGTGAGCGGCACCTGGTCCGCGAGCCGGGCGATGCCGAAGTCGGTGACCTTGACGCGGTTGTCCGGGGTGATGATCAGGTTGCCGGGCTTCACGTCCCGGTGCACGAGCCCTTGCGCGTGCGCGGCGGCCAGGGCGCGGGCGGTCTGGCCGATGTAGTTCAGGACCGTGTCCGGGTCCAACGACTTCTGCCGGTCGATGATGTTGGACAGCGGTTCGCCGGGCACGAGTTCCATGACCAGGAACGCGGAGCCCTCGTCCTCGCCGTAGTCGAAGACGTTGGCCACACCCGGGTGGTTGAGCAGGGCGGTGTGGCGGGCCTCCGCCCGGAACCGCTGCAGGAACGTGGGATCCCCGTTGTACTCGTCCTTGAGGATCTTCACCGCGACGATCCGACCCAGGACCTGATCCTTGGCCTTCCACACCTCGCCCATGCCGCCGATGGCAATTCGTTCCGTCAGGGCGTAACGACCGCCCAGGGTGGTGTTCGACGATGGTCTCACTTGTTCAACACCGCCTCGAAGAGTTGCCGTGCACTGGGGCTGGTCAGGGAAGACCCTGTGGTGACGTCCACGTCCTCGACCACCACGGCCACCGCCAACTGGGGGTCGTCGGCGGGCGCGAATCCAGTGAACCACGAATCGTTCAATCCGTCCCTGCCGATCTCCGCCGTGCCGGTCTTCCCGGCCACCTGCACGCCGGGCACGGCCGCGCCGGACGCGATGCCGTTACTGACCACGGAGGTCATCAGGTCCTTGACGGTGCGCGCGGTCTCTGTGTCCGTGGAGCGGCGCAACTGCTCGGCCTGGAACTGGTCGATCACGGACAGGTCCGAGGAGCGCACGGTCTTGATGAGGCTGGGACGCATCATCACACCGTCGTTGGCTATAGCCGCGGAGGCCATGGCCACCTGCAGCGGGGTGGTGCGGACGTCGTACTGCCCGATCGAGGACAGGGCGAGTTGGGCCTGGTTCATGTCCTCGGGGAACACGGACGGGGTGACCTGCAGCGGGATGTCCAGGTTCTGGCCGTAGCCGAAGTTCTGCGCTGTCTGGCGGATCTTGTCCTGGCCCAGGTCCATGGCGATGTGCGCGAACGGGGTGTTGCAGGACTGCTCGAGCGCGAAGCGCAGGTCCACCTGGGAGCGCGCGGCACACCCGCCCTGGCGGTAGTTGGGCAGGCTAACTGTCGTGTCCGGGAGCGGGAGCTCGTTGGGGTTCGGCAGCGTGGTGTCGGTCGTGTACTTCCCGGACTCCAGCGCGGCCACGGTGTCGATGATCTTGAACGTGGAACCGGGGGAGTACAGGTCCCCGCTGATCGCGCGGTTCACGAGCGGCTTGTCCGGGTCCGCGTTCAGGGACTGGGCGGCTGCGACCACCTGGTTCGTGTCGTGCGAGGACAGGGCGTTCGCGTCGTAGCTCTTGCGGGAGACCATGGCCTTGATCTCGCCGGTCTTGGGGTCCACGGCCACGATGGAGCCGTTGTGACCCTCCAGTGCGTTGTACGCGATGCGCTGCAGCTCGGGGTCCAGGGTCAGCTCCACCGAGGCGCCCTTGGGCTGGTTCCCGGAGAACAGGGACACCACGCGGTCGTAGAACTGGTCGTCGGACGCGCCCGAGAGTTGGTCACCCATGGCGGATTCGAGTCCCGTGGCCCCGTAGACCAGGGAGAAGTACCCGGTGAGGTTCGCGTACAGGGGGGAGTCCGAGTAGACGCGCTGGTGCGCGAAGTCGCCGTCCGCGGGCACGGAGCGAGCGATCTCCTTCCCGCCCACGAGGATCGAGCCGCGGTCCCGGCCGAACTGTTCGTACAGCGTGCGGTTGTTCCACGGGTTGGCCTGGAGGGCGTTGGCCGCGAAGAACTGCACGTACGTCAGTGTCAGTAGCAACACCACCATGATGGCCACGGCCATGAGCCACATGCGCCGGATCGCCTTGTTCACCGGGTCCCCCCTTCCTGGTCGTGCGCGTTGCCGCCGGATGCGCCGCGTTCACCGGACGACGACGCCGCGTCACCCCGGGTGCGGTCGCTCCGGGAGGCGCCCGTGGCGCCATGGCCGGCGGAACCGCTCGAGCGATGCGTGATCCGCGAGATCGCCTCGGTCGCGGATGCCGATTCCGCCGCGCCCGGGGACGCCGCGGCGTCGTGGGATACGGACGTGGTCCGCGACAGCGACGGGGTGGGCTCCGTGGCCGGCTCCCGGACCGGGGCGGCGTCGGCGCCGTCGGTGCGGGTGCGCTCGTCGTCGCGGCGTTCCTCGCGGGCGCGGAGGCGGCGCTCGAAGGTCGCGAGGTCCTCGTCCGTGGCGGGACCGGTGACCACGGGGCGCCGCGCGCTGTGGGAGATGGCCAGCAGGATCGCCACGATGATCCAGTTGGACAGCAGGGACGACCCACCGGCGGACATGAACGGGGTGGTCAGACCGGTCAGCGGCAGCAACCGCGTGACACCGCCGATCACCACGAGCAACTGCAGCACCATGAGCGAGGACAGGCCCGCGGCCAACAGCTTGCCGAACGCGTCACGGGTACCCAGGGCGGCGCGCAACCCGCGGGTCGCGAAGAGCAGGAACATCACCAGGATCGCGCCGAGCCCGATCAGCCCGAGCTCCTCACCGAACGCCGTGATGATCATGTCCGAATTGGAATAGGAGACCAGGTCCGGGCGCCCCTGACCCAGGCCCTGACCGAACAGCCCGCCGGAGGCCAGACCGAACAGTCCCTGCACGATCTGCGCCGAGCCACCGGGGGAGCGGTTGTAGACGTCCGGGTTGAAGGCGTCCAGCCACGCGTCCAGGCGCAGGGCCACGTGGGAGAACATGCGGCTCGCGGCGAAACCTCCCACGGCCATGAGCAGCACGCCCAGCACGATCCAGCCCAGGCGTCCCGTGGCCAGGTAGACCATGGCCAGGAACAGGCCGAAGAACATGATGGCGGTACCCATGTCCTTCTGCAGCACCAGCACGCCGATCGCGATCACCCACGCCGCGAGCATGGGGGCGATGTCCCGGAACCGGGGCAGGCGCACGGGGCCGATCTTGCGCCCAGCCAGCAGGATCAGGTCCCGGTTGGTCGAGAGGTAGCCCGCGAAGAAGATGGCCAGCGTGACCTTGGCGATCTCACCGGGCTGGAACGTGCGCCCGGCCACCGAGATCCACAGTCGGGCGCCGTTGATCTCCACGCCGAGGCCCGGGATCATGGGCAGCAGCAGGAGCACGGCGGAGAGCAGCAGCATGATGTACGTGACGTTGCGCAGTCGCCGGTGGTCCTTGAGCAACCACAGCACCACGCAGCACGCGAGCATGGCCACGCCGGTCCACACCACCTGGGTGTTGGCGGCACTCTGGTTGGTGGACAGGTCGATGCGGTGGATCATCGCCAGCCCGAGCCCATTGAGCGCCACGGCCAGCGGGAGCAGGTAGGGGTCCGCGTAGCGCGCCCGGATCCACAGCACCACGTGCACCAGCAGGGCGCCCACGCCCAGCACGGTACCGCTCATGATGATGTGGCGGGGATCCGCTTGGGCGCGTTCGGGATCCACCAGGATGTTGGCGCCCACGCCGATCACCAGGGCCACGAGCAGCAACAGCAACTCGGTGATCCGCCGCGGCCTGGGGCGCACGGGAGTCTCTGTGCCGCGCTCGGGCGCGGCGTTCACGGTCGAACTCATCGGTTCTCACCCCCGGGGGCCCCCGAGGCACCGGGGGACGTACGCGGGGTGGCCGAGCCACTCGGCGACGCGCTCGCGGACGGGTTCGGTGTGGGGGTCGTGACCGTCACCCGGCCCGTGGGGCGGGGTTCGGGTCCGCGCGAGGACTCCAGGTCCGCGACGATCCGTTCGGCCTCCTCGCGGCTGCCCGCGGGGATCGTGGCGCGCACGCGGTCCTGCGCGTACTGGGACAGGGAGTCCACGGGGATCTCGGTGGTCGCGCTCAACTCGCTCAGCGTAATGGGACCCAGGGACTGCGAGACCCCCTGGAACACGGCCACGTGACCCCGGTCCTCACCCACGTAGTACTGGGACGAGGTCCAGGCACGCGCACCCCACCCGCCGAGCAGCAGCGCGAGGGCGAGCACGACGACGCCCACGATCCACGCCGCACGACGGCGTTTGGTCCCGCGCACGGGGTCGTCACCCTTGCGACGCAACAGGCTGCGTACCTCGGCGGGATCGGTGGTCACGTCCAGCGTGGAGGTCGCGAGCATCGTGGCGCGGCGCTGGATCGCCGAATCCGAGACGGTAGGGATACGCCCCGTCTGGGTCGCGTTCGCCGCGGCACCCACGAGCAGGTGGGGACGCTCGGCCAGGTCCCGGCGCAGCACGGAGGCCGAGGACTGGGTGGGCTGCGATGTGGTGTGGGGGTAACCGGGTTCGCGGTAGTCGGTGCCGCCGCCGGCCACGGGGGAGTCCATGGGTCCGTCCCAGTGCTCCACCTCGGACTCGCTCATGAGTTGCTCATCCGACGTGCGAGACTGATCCGGCACGGCCCCCTGGCTCTCCCCGGTCATGGGGTGGGCCTCGCTGCCCTGGGGGATCTCGTCCACCTGCACCACAACCACGGTCACGTTGTCCGGGGCCCCGCGGTCCAGGGTCAGTTCCACGAGGGAGTTCACGATCTGGTTCAGATCCCCCGTGGAGCGCATCACGTTCTCGATGGTCTGAGCGTTCACCACCGCGTTGAGGCCGTCGGAGCACAGCAACCAGCGTTCACCCACGGCCGGGCGCACGGTGCGCACCTCGAGTTCGGGGGAGGCGTCCACGTCACCGAGCACCCGCATGAGCACGTTCTTGTGGGGGTGGGTCTCGGCCTCCTCGGGCTGCAACCGGCCCTCGTCGATCAGCCGCTGGACGAACGTGTGGTCGGTAGTGACCTGCTCGAAACCCTCGGCCTCGGACAATCGGTACGCGCGGGAGTCCCCGATGTGCGCCACGCAGATCTCGTCCCCGTCGATCAGCAGGGACGTCACGGTGGTGCCCATCCCGCCCAACCGTGGATTGGACTGCACGAGTTTCGCGAGGTTCTGGTTGGCGTTCTGGATCTCGTCCGCGAGCACGGTCTCGGCGTCACCGTCGTAGCCGGCGTGGTCCAGGTGGGTCAGGTCGATCACCGCGGAGGCCGAGGCGACGTCACCCCCCACGTGACCACCCATCCCGTCCGCGACGACGGCCAGGTAGCGGCCAGCGTAGGCGGAGTCGTCGTTCTTGGAACGGGCCCGGCCCACGTCGGAGCGAGCAGCATATCGGAAAGCAATGGGCATGGGCTACGGCCTCAGTTCCATCACGGTGCGCCCCACCCGGAACCGGGCGCCCGGGTCCACCACGGTGGCGCGGGACAGTCGCTGGTCCTGCAGGTAGGTGCCGTTCGTGGACCCGAGGTCCTCCAGGAACCACTTGGATCCCTGCGCGAACAGGCGGGCGTGGCGCCCCGAGGCGTAGTCGTCCTCGAGCGGGATGGTGGCCTCTGCGGAACGGCCCAGCATCACGGGGGCCGATCCCAGTTGGAAGCTACGCCCGGCGAGCGGGCCGTCCACGACCACGAGCTGTTGCGCGCGCGTACGCGCACCCCCGGTGGTGGGGGCGGCGGGGCGGGGGTTCTGGGGTGCCTCCTGGCGGGGTTCCCGTGCGCGGGCGTCACGCAGTTTCTCGCGGCCACCGCGCACGGCCGCGCGGGCCTTGCCGCCCACGGTCAGGTCACGCGCCTGGGAGAAGACCACGGCGGCGATGAAGATCCACAGCAGCGCCAGGAATCCGTAGCGCAGCAGGGTCACGGTCAGTTCGGACACGTCAGCGCCTCTCCCTCGGGAGCATCAGTCGGAAGGTCAACCTGGTGCGCCCCACGGTGATCACGGAACCGTCCACGAGCTGGGCCCTGCCCTGGATCCGCTGGCCGTCCACATAGGAACCGTTCGTGGAACCGAGGTCCACGGCCAGGAAATGGTCCCCCTGGCGCCGGATTTCGAGGTGCTCGCGGGAGACCCCCGTGTCCTCCACGGTCACGTCCGCCTGCGCGGAGCGGCCCACGCTCACGCGGTCCGCGTTGAGCGTGAAACGTTCGGCGCCCACCTGGATCACCGGCACCGGTTGCAGCCCGGCCTGGTCGTCGACCGGGTCGTGATAGCCGCCGGGAACGTGGTCCGCAGCGTCGTCGTCGGCCGAATGAGCGGCTTGGCCATCGCGCGGGCGGGCGTGCGGGGCGGGCACCGGGGGTTGGGGTGCGCGCGCGGAGGTCCCGGCGTCCGCGGGAACCTCCGGTGTGCTCGTGCGCTCGAACGAGGACAGGATGTCGAAGTGGCCGGCCTCGAGTTCGGACTGGCGCGTGAAGCTCACGCGCACCGCGCCCTGCAGGGTATAGGCCTGCGAGCGCGCGTGGCGGATGACGACGTCGCACAGTTCCTCGGCCAGTTGGACGCCCCATTCCTGGGCCCGGGGGAAGTCGTCGTCGGAGAACTCCACGGTGAAGACGTTGGGTGCCATGGTGCGGCCCGCGGGAACGGTGAAGGACTCCTGGTCCAGTTCACGGCGCAGGGCGCTTGCGATCTCCACGGCCTCGACCCGCTTGCGAGAACCCGCGGTGAAGGCGGTGCGGACCACCTTCTCGATCCCGTTCTCCAGCCCGGTCCAGAAACCCATCCCGCCTCCTTCCTCGGTCAGCCAGTGGCGCTGCGCGGCGTGCGACCGCAGGGGGCGGCGGTACACACGGTCATGGACAGTGTTCAGAATAGTAGCCGGACAGGCTGAGTGGGCGGTGACAGCGCGCGTGATCCCGCTGGGAGCGCGCCCGGCCGGGCAGGACGCGGTGGCCGGCCCGGCGCGTCGCGGCGTACCGCGGTGCAGCGCGGGTGGTCAACACACTGCGACTTCTACCGACGGACCCTCGACCCGGTCCCCCGGGGCGGGCGATACTCGGGACCATGAAGCGACCCCAGAAGATCCTGACCCTCGGTTCCGCCGCACTGCTGAGCGCCTCGTTGCTCGTGGGCTGCGGGAACACCACCCAGAACCAGGCCCCCGCGCAGACCGACGCGACCCAGGGCGCCGGGGACGCCACCGGCACCACGCAGGACGCGGCCACGCCCGACGCGACCGGTGCATCCCCCTCCGACACCGCGTCCGCTACGGACAGCGCCTCGCCGTCCGACAGCGCCTCGCCCACGCGCAGCGCGTCCGGCAGCGCGAGCCCGAGCGGTTCGGCGTCCGGCGTGGCCGTCAACGGCGGGCAGGCCGCCGCGCTGGCCGCCGTGGACTCCGCGCTGGCCCAGCACCAGGGTGGTGACGTGGTGGAGATCGACTACGACCGCCGCGCGGACAAGTTCGAGGTGGACCTGATCGCGGACGGTAACGCCCACCAGGTCACGGTGGACGGCACGGGCAAGAACGCCCAGGAGGACCGTGCGGACGGCCGCGCGGATGAGGACGACGTGGCCGAGCTGCGTGCCGCGTCCGTGGGTGCGAAGGACGCGATCAAGCGGGTCTTCGAGTCCGCCGAGTCCGAGTCGGGCACCAAGGTGCTGGACGAGGCCTCCCTGGACGAGGACGACGACGTCGTGCGCTGGGAAGTCGAGCTCGACATCGACAACCGGGACAAGGAGTACACGGTCAACGTGCAGGACGGCAGCGTCACCGCGCGCTGACGTCCCGGGGCGCCGCTTACATACACCGTCTTGCCCCCCCACTCCTGTCGCTTCGTGGGGTAAGGCAGGGGCGGATCACCGGGGACGCCCCTATGAGCCGCTGACCGAGCGCCCCGCTGCACACTGACAGCGGGGCGCTCGGTGATCGCGTCGTGACTGCGACGCCGTATCAGGGCAGCGACGCGGCCAGTTCCACGGCCTCACGGATCGCGCGTTTCGCGTCCAGTTCCGCCGCCACGTGCGCGCCGCCCACCACGTGCACGGGGCGCTCCCCGTTCTCTCCCGCGAGTTCCCGGGCGAGCTCGGCGCGGGGTTCCTGGCCCGCGCACAGCACCACGGTGTCCGCGGAGATGATCCGTTCGATCCGGTCCTCGGTGTCCGGGTCGCCGGTCTGCGACGCATCCCGCTGCGCGGGCGCCAGGACGTGCACGCCCTGTTCGTCGATCCGCACGTACTGCACCCCGGTTACGAACTCCACGTCCGCCATGCGCAGTTCGGCGCGGTGGATCCACCCCGTGGTGGTGCCCAGTCGCGCTCCGGGCTTACCGGCGCTGCGCTGCAGCAGGGTCACGCGCCGTCTCGGTTTCGACGGCGCCGGGGCGAGCAACCCGCCCCGCGCTTCCAGCGAGCGGTCCACTCCCCACTCGGTGTAGAAGTCGGAGTGCGGGTCGTGCGTGAGGAAGTGCGCGACGTCGAATCCGATCCCGCCGCCGCCGACGACCGCCACGCGCTCACCCACGGGGGCGCCGGCCAAGACGTCCTTGTACCCGAGCACCGTGGGGCCGTCCTCCCCGGGGATGCCGGGGACGCGCGGGGTCACGCCGGTGGCCACGACCACGCGGTCCGCGAAGGCCACGTCCTGCGCGGTGGCGGTGTGCCCCGTGCGCACGGTGACCCCCAGCTCGGCCAGGCGCGTGCTGAAGTAGCGCACGGTGTGGGCGTAGTCCTCTTTGCCCGGGATGCGCAGCGCCAACTGGAACTGGCCGCCCAACTCCGGTTGCTCCTCGAACAGGGTCACCCGGTGACCCCGCTGCGCCGCAGCCTCCGCGAAGGCCAGCCCGGCCGGTCCGGCACCCACCACCGCGATCCGCTCCGCGGTGCGCGTGGGGCCCAGCACCAGCTCGTCCTCGCGCATCGCACGCGGGTTCACGAGGCATGACATGCGGCGGCCGGAGAAGGTGTGGTCCAGGCACGCCTGGTTGCACGCGATGCACGTGTTGATCTCGGCGGGGCGCTGTGCGCGGGCCTTGGCCACGAATTGCGGGTCCGCCAGGAACGGGCGGGCCAGGCACACGAGGTCCGCGTCCCCGCGTTCGATCACCGCTTCTCCGATCTCCGGGGTGTTGATCCGGTTGACCGCGGCCACGGGTAAGCTCAGGTGCTCGCGCAGTGCCCTGCTGACCCATGTGAACCCCGCGGGCGGCACGCTCGTGGCGATCGTGGGGATCCGGGCCTCGTGCCACCCGATCCCCGTGTTGATGATCGACGCCCCCGCGGCCTCGATCTCCCGGCCGAGCTCCAGGACCTGCGCGAACTGCTGGGCGTCCGGCACGAGGTCCAGCGCGGAGAGCCGGTACATGATGAGGAAGTCCGGGCCTGTGGCCTCGCGCACGCGCCGGACGATCTCGGTGGCGAACCGGCGGCGAGCGGCGTCGGACCCGCCGTACCGGTCGGTGCGCTCGTTCGTGTGGGCCACGAGGAACTCGTTGATCAGGTATCCCTCGGAGCCCATGATCTCCACGCCGTCGTAGCCCGCGCGCTGCGCGAGGTGCGCGGCGTTCGCGAAGTCCTCGACCGTACGCTCGACCTCCGCCGTACTCAGCTCGCGCGGCGTGACCTTGTTGATGGGAGCGCGGATGGCCGACGGCGCCACGGCGTCCTCGTGCATCGCGTACCGTCCGCTGTGCATCAGCTGCAGTGCGATCAGCCCGCCCTCGCCATGTACCGCGTCCGTGACCGTGCGGTGCGGATCCAGTTGGTCCTCGCGGCTGAGGTGCGCACCGCCGCGGCGGGCAGCGCCCTCCGGGTTGGGGGAGATTCCGCCCGTGACGATCAGCCCGGCGCCGCCGCGCACGCGTTCCACGTAGAAGCGCGCGAGCTCGTGCTCACCGCCCGGGACCTCCTCAAGGCCGGTATGCATGGACCCCATGATCACGCGGTGGGGCAGGGTCAGCGAACCCACGCGCAGCGGGGACAGAAGATGGGGATAGGAACTCATCCGATACTCCAGGTCTCAGGTATTTCTTCCACCCTAGAGCCCGTGAGCTGGATCACCAATCCGACCGGGCCGTGGCAGCCACAACTGGACCACGGATCACGCCACCGCCGTGAGGGGGTACCGCCAGGGCGGCGCCCACGACGCCGTCCACGAGCGTGCCGAGCGCGATGCTCAGCAGCACCACGAGCGCGGCCCACGGCCCCGTGGTCACGAGGGCCACGAGAGCAGCCACCGCAGCGGTGCCCCGCACGTAACCACCCAGGATGCGCACGGTGTCCCGGTCGGTCCGGCGTAGCTTCTCGGTGTGGCGCGGCGGGAACCAGCTCAGCAGGAAACCCCCGATCCGTTCGGCCTCCGCGGCGGGATGGGTCGAGGGGTCGGTTCAGGCGGAGTTCACAACCCGCATCCGGGCGGCTCGCGGATTCCCGCTCGCGTTCCGTCAGCGGGGTG
Organism: Kocuria sp. PD6; assembly: GCF_031844145.1. NCBI lineage: Bacteria > Bacillati > Actinomycetota > Actinomycetes > Micrococcales > Micrococcaceae > Kocuria > Kocuria sp. PD6. Next base: position 42,838 of record NZ_JAUZUS010000012.1, on the reverse strand, counting down.
TCGTGCCGCCGCACCGTAGAGGCGTTTCGGGACCAGAGCACCGTGGAGGCGTTTCGGGACCAGAGCGCCGTCGGGCCGATCTTCCGGGCACCCCGAGGCCACGAGCGCCCCAGGGCGGTGGCTCCCGTGTGACCCCTGGTGCAATGCTCGCGTCCTTGTTATTCTGAATACATCAAAATAAGACGGCATGGTGTGGTTCCACCCCGGGACCACCGCCCCACGAGGAGGTTGTCATGGCCAAGAAATCCACGAAGAACGCCAACTACACCGTTCCGGGTCTCACCACGGAGCAGGGCCACGGTGTGGCCGAGATCCTGCAGCAGCGGCTGCACGCGCTCAACGACCTGCAACTGACCCTCAAGCACGCCCACTGGAACGTGGTGGGTCCCAACTTCATCTCCGTCCACGAGATGCTGGACCCGCAGATCGAGAAGGTCCGCGGGTACGTGGACGAGCTCGCCGAGCGCATGGCCACCCTGGGTGTGCCGCCGAACGGTCTGCCCGGCGCCATCGTGGCCGAGCGCACGTGGGACGACTACGACGTCCAGCGCGCCTCCGGCGTGGAGCACCTCGCGGCACTGGACCTCGTCTACGACGGCGTCATCACCGACCATCGGGATGCCCTGGCCCGCATCAGCGACGTGGATCCCATCACCGAGGACATGCTGATCGCCCAGGTCCGCGGGCTCGAGCTCTTCCAGTGGTTCATGCGCTCGCACATCGAGTCCGATGCCGGCGTGCTGGAGAACTCCGCCGCCCGCACGGAGAAGGACGCCGCCAAGGCCGTCAAGCGCGGCCGGGTCGCCAAGAAGAAGTAACCACACATGTAGTAGAAGGACCCCCGGATCCGCATCATGCGCTCCGGGGGTCCTTCTACTGCGGTCGGGTGCCGCCGCACGCTGTCGTATGCCTTGGAGAACGACGACGCCGCTTGCGGCCACCCTGCTAAGGCGGCGCCGCGCCGTCGTCGCCGGATGGGCGACCGCGGGTCAGAACGCCAGGTTGAACACCCACACGCCCAGGGTCATGGTCGTGGCGGTGATCAGGACCAGGGCGATCAGGTTGAGCCCGATCCCGCCCTTGATCATCTGCCCGATGGTCACGTACCCGGAACCGAACGCGATGGCGTTGGGCGGGGTGGCCACCGGCAGCATGAACGCGCACGTGGCGGCGAGCGCCACGGGGATCGCCAGGAGCATGGGGTCCACGCCGATCCCCATGGCCACACCGCCGGCCACGGGCAGGAACGTGGCCGCGGTGGCCGTGTTGGACGTGAGCTCGGTGAGCAGCAGGATGCCGCCGGCCATGATGAGCACGAGCAACACCACGGGCAGTCCGCCGAGACCCTGGGCGCGCTCGCCGATCCACTCGGTGAGCCCGGAGGTGGAGAACTGCGCGGAGAGGGCCAGGCCACCGCCGAACAGCAACAGCACGCCCCACGGCAACTTGACCGCGGAGTCCCAGTCCAGCAGGCGCACGCCCGGTGCCGCACCGGCCGGGCACAGGAACAACAGCAGCCCCACGGCCATGGCGATGCCCGCGTCGGAGATGATGGGATCCGCGAAGAGCACCGGCACGAAGACCCAGGACAGCGCGGCGAGCACGAAGATGGCCAGCACGCGCTTCTCACCCGGGGACAGAGGGCCGAGCTTGGCGAGTTCGTCGTTGATGAGTTCCTTGCCGCCGGGGATCTCGGTGATCTCGGGCTTGAACAACACCTTGGTCAGCAGCACCCAGCACAGCGCGAGCAGCACCACGGCCAGGGGCACGCCCACGAGCATCCACTGACCGAAACCGATCGTGATGTCGTGCGCATCCGAGAGGTAGCCGGCCATCAGGGTGTTGGGCGGGGTGCCGATGATGGTTCCCAACGAACCGATCGACGCCGCGTACGCGATCCCGAGCATCAGCGCGGTGCCGAAGTTGGACTTGACGATCTCTTCCTTGACCTCGTTGTCCTGGGGGTCGATCTCCTCCGGGGCGGGCGCGGCGGAGGTGCCCTGCGCGGCGTCGGCACCGGAACCGATCTTGGTCACGAGCAGCAGCACGGACACGCCGATCGGCAGCATCATCACGGCGGTCGCGGTGTTGGACACCCACATGGACAGGAAGCCCGTGGCCACCATGAATCCCGCGATCATCTGTGTGGGCTTGGTACCGATCACCTTGACGGTGAGCAGGGCGATCCGCCGGTGCAGGTTCCAGCGCTGCATCGCGAGCGCGAGCAGGAACCCGCCCATGAACAGGAAGATGACGTTGTTGCCGTAGGACGCCCCGACGGCGTCGAACTTCACGTCCGTGCCGAGCGTGGGGAACACCACCAAGGGGACCAGGGCGGTCGCGGGCAACGGCAGGGCCTCGGTCATCCACCACACGCCCATGAGCACGGCCGTGGCGGCCGTGAGCCGGGCGGCATGGGGAACGTCCTGCGGCATCAGGGTGTAGATGAGCACCGCGAGCAACAGACCGCCCGCCAGGCCGATCCAGCGCACGGTGCGGGTGCGGGGTTTCTCCGCCTCCGCCCGTTCGCCCGGGGACTGGAAGTCCACCTCCTCACCGCGGTGAGGGTCCGGGTCCATGTTCTGCAGGTGCGCGCCGGGTACGGCCGGGTGACTCATGATGTCTCCACATCGTTGTGGGGGAAGGGGCGGTCACCCCAGCGTACGGCAGCGTGGTTCAGCTGACCGTGGCCACCCGGATGGTTTCGGGCAGGGCCTTGACGGCCGCCACCACGTCCTTCGTGACCCCGTTGCCGCAGTCCGTGACCAGATAGCCCATCTGCCCCTTGGTCACGAGCTGCTGGCGGTCCACGTTGATCCCGTGCTCGCCGAGCACCGCGTTCACGCGAGCCAGCACGCCGGGCAGGTTGCTGTGGATGTGCAGCAACCGGGTGCCGTGGATGTGGGGGTCCAGCTGCACCTCGGGGAAGTTCACGGACAGGCTCGTGGTGCCGTAGCGGCAGTAGTCGATGAGCTTGCCGGAGACGAAACCGCCGATGTTCTCCTGGGCCTCCGCCGTGGAACCACCCACGTGCGGGGTGAGGATCACATTGGGCAGCCCCTGCAGCGGGGACTCGAACGCCTCGCCGGCGACCTTGGGCTCGGACGGGTAGACGTCCAGGCCCGCCCCGGCCAGGTGGCCGGAGACGAGGGCCTCGCGCAGGGCCTCGATGTCCACCACGTGACCGCGGGACAGGTTGAGGAACAGGGAACGGGGGCGCATCTGGCGGAACTGCTCCCGGCCGAACATGTTGGTGTTGCTCTCGCGCCCGTCCACGTGCAGGGTCACGGTCTCCACCGTGTTCAGCAGTTGCTCCAGGGAATCGCACTTGGTCGCGTTGCCCATGGCCAGGCGGTCCACGATGTCGTAGAAGTAGACGTTCATCCCGAAGGCCTCCGCCACGACCGACAACTGCTTGCCGATGTTGCCGTAGCCCACAATCCCCAGGGTGCGGCCCCGCACCTCGTGGGAGCCCTTGGCGGACTTGTCCCACACGCCCTGGTGCATCGCGGAGTTCTTGTCCGTGAGGTGACGCGCCAGCGCGATTATCTCACCCAGCGCGAGCTCCACCACGGAACGCGTGTTGGAGTACGGCGCGTTGAACACGGCCGTGGCGGTGTCCGTGGCGGCGGTGAGATCGATCTGGTTGGTCCCGATGCAGAACGCACCCACGGCCTTGAGGGTGGGGTGCGCCTCGAACACTTCGCGAGTCACGCGCGTCTTGGAGCGGATCCCCAGCAGGTCCACGCCGTCCAGCGCGGCCATCAGTTCCTGCGGGTCCAGGGCACCCTTGCGGGTCTCCACCTCGAAGCCGCGGCTACGCAGCGAGTCGACGGCGTCGGTATGAATGTTCTCGAGCAGTAAGGCCTTCACCCGTCCATCCTATGGGGTGGGGCGCGGGCGCCCCGTTTCACGACGTAGCATTCCGGGTCACCCCCGAGCGCGGCGCTCGCGCGCGGGGTGACCGGCGGCGTCGTCCTCCGGGACCGCGCCGTCCGCTCAGTCCCGGTACGCGCCCAGCAGCTTCTCGACGACGGCGCGCATCCCGTACTCGCGCGCGATCGTGTCCGCGGCCGCCCGACCCGCTCGCCGCCGCTGCTCGGGATCGGCGATCAGCTGCGCGAGGGCATCTTCGAGGGATGGCTGGGTGTCGTCCACGACCGCGCCGGACCCCGTTCGCGCGACCGTGGGCGCGAGCCCGCACGTGTCCGTCACGACCACGGGCAGTCCCGCGGACATGGCCTCGAGAACCGACATGGGGTACGGCTCGTGGACGGAGGGCAGGACGTACACGTCCGATTCCGCCATCCACCGCGCCGCGCCCGCGGAGTCCACCGGGCCGGCCCACGTGAGGCGCTCGCCGAGGCCCGCGGCCGCGATCGCCGCGCGCACCGCGTCCCCCTGGCCCTCATCCGGGCCCACGAGCGTGAACGTGGCGCGCGGGAACCGCTCGGCCAGGGATCGCGCGGCGGCCACGAACGCGAGCGGACGCTTGCGCTCCTGCAGACGCGCGAGGAACAGCACGCGACACTCGTCGTCTTCCCGCGGCACGCGGGGGCGCGAGGATACGGGCATCCCATTGTGGAGTTCCATGAGATTCACGGGCCCGCGGGCGACCTCGGTGAGGTCCTGTTCCTCCTGAGGGGTGAGATAGCAGACCCGGTGCGCGTCCCGCAGCACCCGCCGGGTCAGCAGGGCGTCCAGGGGCCCCGCGAGGGGATTCTCGGACGGATCGATCATCCCGTGGGTCTGCAGGACGGTTCGGGTGCCCGCGCGCTCCGCGAGCCACGCGGCCGGCAGGGTCAGCAGGTCACGCGCCGTGTGCACGTGCACCACGTCCGCGGTCGGCGCGACCCGGCGCAGCCACGACAGCATGGCCGGCGAGGTGAGACCCGCGAAACCCGCACCCGGCAGGGCCTGGACGGGACGGAAGAGCTGCGTGCGCACGCCGTCGCGTTCGGTGGGCAGGGGCGCGCCCAGATCGGAGCCGGTCGCGGCGAGGATCACGTCGTGTCCGGCGTCGGCGAGCGCACGGCACTGGTTGAGGGCCACCGTGGTGGGCCCGCCGTACGCGTTGGTGCCCGAGACCAGGGCGACGACCTGCAGGATCCGCATGCCGCTCACGCCTTCGTGGCCACGGGGGCGAGCACGCGCGCCCCGGCCGGGACGTCCCGCGTGACGAGCGCAGTGGCTCCCACGATGGCGCCCTCGCCCACCGTGACGCCGCGCAGGACGGTGGCTCGCAGGGCGATCCATGCGCCGTCGGCCACGGTGATGGGGGCGTTGTCGAACTCGAAGGCCGGGTCGTCCGCGCGGTGGCTGCCCGTGCACAGCATGGCGCCCTGCGACACGCACACGTCCGAGCCGATCGTGATGGGCTCCAGATTGAGCAACCATGCGCCCACGCCGATCCACGAGTTCTCGCCCACGGTCAGTTTCCACGGCCAGTGGATCCGCACGTCGTGGCGGATCAGTGTGCCCTCCCCGATCTGCGCGCCGAAGGCCCGCAGGATCCGGGTGCGTACGCTCGGCGGGCACAGGACGGACCGTTGCAGCGGTTCCGCCACGAGGGCCCACGCGGCGCACTGCAGCGTTCCCCGGCCCTTGTCGTAGCCGCGGCCGGTGAAAGTGGCCAGGCGTCTCGTCGTGTGTGTCATGTTCTCTCCCTTGCCCGGGACCGCGATGGCGGTGCCATGGTCGTGGTCTGCGTGCCGAGGTGCGTGCCTCGGCGGTCTTCTCATGGGTCGTCCCGGCGGTACACCGGGGTGGAATAGGCGATGCTGCCGTCCTGCCCGACGGCGCGCGCGACCGTGAAGCCGTGCGCCGGGGTGGCGACGTCCTGCCCGCCCACGATGCTCTGCGGCGGATCCTCGTACGCCACGTCCTGCTGCCCCACGGCGAGGCCGGCGGGCCACGTGTTGTGCAGCACCTCGAGCGAGCGCACGGGCTCGCGCGCCGTCAGCCGGAGGGACCGGGCGTCGGCATCGCGGGGCGGTGTCGCCACGAGGTCGGTGAACGCCGCGCTGCGATCGGAGGCGAGCGAGTAGTACGTGCGGCGGGCGGGCTGTGGGACGGCCGGGTCCTCGGGCGCGTAGACGACGACCGGCGCCCCACGGGTGCTGCTGAGTCTCCGCCCGGTTCCGTCCGTGACGTCCACGACGGCGTACACCCAGCTCCCGGCGTCCGCCTCGATCCCGCGATCGAGCACCGCCGCCCCGGCTTCGCCCGCGGCGACCGTGACGGGGTCGGAGCTCGCGAGGTCGCGCTCGTCCCGCGCGATGACGCGCACCCGCACCCGGACGGGCTCCGCGCCGTGGTTGATCACCAGGCCCTCCGCCAGGACGTTACGACCCTCGATCAGGAACTGGGGGGACGTCACGTATCCCACGGGGTCCCGGGTGGGCGGGGTCTCGCCGCGGAACTGCGCCGCGAAGTGGGCCGTGAGGTCCGCGCGCGTGGTGCCCCAGTCGGTGGTCGGTTGCACGGCCGTGCGTTCCACGACATCGTTCCAGGTCACCGCGGTGGCCCACCCGGCGCCGGCGTCGCGTTGCAGCTGCCACTGTGAGCGCCACAGTTCGGTGGCCCGAGCATCCACGTACCCGCCGTTGGTGGTCTCCCGGTTGTACCCGGGCAGGATCCCGCCCGCGAACGCGGTGTCGTGCTCGCGGGCCCATCGGGCGACGTCGGGAAGGATCATGAAGTCGTGGTCGTCGAAGAGCCACACCGCCTCGAAGAGTCCGGCGTACGGGTCCACGGCGGCCGCGTCGAAGGCATTGTCGTTCTGGCTCGCGGCGGTGCGCAGCTCGGCCACGACGTAGACGGCGATCCCGTCCCGTTCGAGACCGCGGCGGCACGCGAGCCAGTCGTCGGGGGACAGCGCACGGGCGTCGTAGACCCACACGACCAGCGCGTCGTCGATCCGCGCGGCGGACGGGCGGTCCTTCGCCGCGGCCACGTACTCCCTGATCAGGGACTCGGCCCCGGAGCGGGACGTAGCCTGGATGCACGCGGCGACCGCGAAACCGCGGGCCCCGTCCTGCCAGGTCGGGTCCGCCGCCGCCATCCAGTCGGTGACGAAGTCGTCACCGGAATTGACGTCCTCCAGCAGCAGGATCTGCATCCCCGTGAGACCCGCGGCCCGGGCCTGGTCGAGCTGCGACTGCACGAGCTGCGGGTAGGGCGTGCCCGCCGGGGCGAGGACGAGTGGGCGCTCGCTGCCGTAGTGGGTCTGCGGATCCTCGCTCAGCGGCAGCCCCTGGGGCACCATGTGCGCCCAGACCTGCCGGTCGGGCAGGGAATCCGCGCCCCGCGTCCACGTGGTCCGGTCCGGATCCTCCCCGCAGGACGCGGCCAGTAGGACCGCCGCGGATCCGGTCAGGACGAACAACCCGCGGCGTGTGACAGAGACCCCCCGTGACGGGGCCCGCTCATCCCGCATCGATGACTGCATCCTCACGCACCCCGTCCGCGCGGTGCCATCGCGCGAGCCGCGCGGACCGGCGCTGCAGATAGCGCGCGGTCCAGGGCCGGACGAGCCGGTCCAGGACGGTCACCAGGATCATCATGGACACGATCCGACTGACGGCGCGCGTGTTGTACTGCGTGATCATCACGACCATGAGCAAGGACATGCCCAGCACCGCGGAGAGGAAGAGCACCATGGTGGGGTGGGGGTTGGACGCCACGCTCTTGAGGCAGATGCGCACCACCAGGGCCCACACGAGCGTGAAGAGCAGGAGCACGAACCCGCCGAAGCTGGCCCATTCACCCAGTGCGGAATACGGGATGAACTCGTGGACGCGCATGTGGAAGAGGATGTCGTACCAGCCCACCATGGATCCCGGGCCGGGGTTGAGCGAAATGAGCATGTCCGACGCCGTGATCCCCTGCTGCCGGCTCACGAAGATCAACAGCGGGACACTGAACCCGAAACTGCTCGTGGTGGTCACCAGGGACTTCCCGAAGAACGCGGGGTCCTGGAGGATCTTCTCCATCGCGTGGGCGTAGGGGATCAACCCGTGCATGTTCAGTTCACGGCAGTAGAGCGGGATGGGCAGCAGGATCACGGTGATGACCGCCGTGCCGAGCCAGCCCAACCAGGACATCCTGCCGCCCGCCAGGAACTTGCCCACCATGTAGAGCAGGATGACGCCGGCGAACACCCGCGTGGCGCACGCGAACAGGACCACGAGCCACAACACCATGGCCACCCGTGCCAACGTGGGATGCTTCACGGACAGGAACCCCGCCGCCAACACGGCCGCCGGTTGTACCACGCTCACGGCCGAGACCAGCGGTGCGGGTGCCACGAACTCCAGGTACCGGGGCGCCTCCAGCAGGTAGTGACCCTTGGTGAGGATCATCAATGCCAGGGCCCCGAACGTGACCAGCAACCACAGCCAGGACAGTGACCGCACTTGGGCGCCCACCGTGTGGATGAGCGAACGCCAGGAGACCGTGGCCCCCGGGAGCGGGACCAGCAGGGCCAGGATCAGCCCCGCGATCGCCCAGGACACCAGGCGCGCAGCGTCCTCGTGGTCGTAGGCACCCCACACGGGTGTGAAGGGGCTGGGGATCGTCACGACGGAGTGGTCCAGAAAGTACACCGTGGACGCCCAACTGACCAGCAGGAAGAGGATCAGTGTCAGGACCGGGACCCGGTCCAACGTGACGGCACGCTGCCAGTTCACGACGCCGAGTAGCTCGAGCGGTTCACCGCGGTGGCTCCGGACGGGTGCCGGTGGGAGCCGAGTCGCCGTCCGAGTGCCTGCGCCAGGGCGATGCCGGCCACGGCCCCGATCCCGGAGCCGATCAGGGCCCAACGCTTCACGCTGGGCTTGTTGTCGGACGTGGCGGCCTCCGCCTGCTGGACGATGGCCACGTCCACCTGGGACATGCCCTCGCTCTGGGGCGAGAACTGCCGGATGGAGTCCCGCAGGCCGGTCGCGAGGTCATCGGCGATGGCCGCGCTGCGCTGACCGTTGGTGTCCGTGTACTCGAGCTTCACGAGGCTCGAGCCGGTGGGGACCTCCACGGAGAGGTCCTTGGCGATGTCGTCCGTGCTCCGGTCGTGATCCGCGGCCTCGTTGAGCACGCTCGAGGTCATGGCCAGGTTGTTGTACGTGGGCATGTTGCTCAGGATGTACTGCGACACAGATTCGGTCTGACCGCTCGGCAGGTTCTGCGCCGGGGTCACCATCACGGTGGTGGTCGATGTGTAGGTCTGTGGTCGCAGCGCCGCCGCGAGCCCTCCGACGAGCGCGCCGAGCACGATGGTGCTCAGGACGACGGCCAAGAATTTGGCAACTGTGTTGCGTGCACGTGAAGACACGTGATCCCCCAATTTCCTCTGTGCTCCCGTCAGCCCGACGAGAGCACACCCCTTTGATTAAATTTGTCGTCCTGAATGTGGACTAATCTTTATCTAATTACCCCTGTTTAGGGGACAAGATTCCCTTCGGTCCGCGGGCTGTAAATTCCCGTGGACGGTTCGCAGAACCCCCTGGAAACAACCCATACAGCCCGCTACATCCGCATGATACCGGGGGTAAAACCGGTGTGCCGTCTCCCTGGGCCGCGGATGCCTGTAACCATGATAGCCTCCATGTTGATCTATTGTTTATATGACAAAGAATTTGTCAGCAATTTCTCACTCCGGGGAGCCTCGACGGGTGGAGTGGGATGTGGTGACGGGGGAAGAGGACCACCATGCCCAGGCTTACTGTCATCATGCCCGCCTATCGGGCGGGCGCCACCGTGGAGAGCGCCATGCGTTCCACGCTGCGGGCCATGCCGCAGGACGCGGAGTTGGTGGTGTCCGTGGACGGCCCGGACGCCGAGACCGAACGTGCGGCCCGCCGGGTGACGGACCGCCGCGTCGTCGTCCGGACCGATGCCGTCAACCGGGGGACCGTGGCGTGCATGCGCCGGGCCCTGGAGTCCACGGACAGCGAGCTCGTGGCCCGCATGGACTCGGACGACATCTCCCTCCCGTGGCGTTTCCGGGTGGGCTTCCGGGCCGTGCGCCACGCGGACATCGTGTGCGGCACGGGGATCCGCTTCGGGCGGGGGATGCTCCCGCGCCCCGGGTACCCGGGCAGTCTCACGACCCGCGAGATCGGGCTGCTGCTGCCGTTCGTCAACCCCCTGTTCCACTCGAGCATGCTCGCCACACGGGAGGCGCTCGTGGCCGCGGACGCCTACGCGCGGCCCAACACCGCGGAGGACTACGTCCTGTGGCTCGACGCCCTGCGCGCCGGGGCCCGGATCGTGAAACTGGCCACCCCCGTGGTGGCCTACCGGTTGAGTGAGAGCCAGCTGTCGAGTTCGGACACCTACCTGGAGCGCATCGTCTCCGACCCCGAGATCCGGCGCGCGTGGACCGCGTGGGCCCACGCCTCCGGGCGGCCGTGGCTCGAGGCCAACGGCGGGGTCCCCGGATCCATCCGGGGCACGCGGGGACAGCTCGAGGCCATCGTGGCCGGGGTGCGTCCCGGGACGCGGCACTACGCGCGGCGTCAGTTGGCGAGAGCCGCCACCCTCATCCCGGCGTCGGCATGCTGAACCAGATCAAGTCGCTCATCGAGCGCGCGATCCCGCGGATGTCCTCCGCGATCGTGATCCTCACGCTCGCCGCGTTCACGTCCCCGCACTACGTGGGTATTTACAACGTGGTGACCCTGCTCTACACGGCCATCCAGGTCACGATCGACTCCGGGGCCCGGTTCGCGGTGATCCGTGTGCTGACCGAACCCGGGGGCATGAAGATCATGAACCGCTACCGGGTGATCATGCCCGTCCTGGCCTTCGTGATCCTTACCGGGCTCATGCTGTTCCTGCTGCACAACGGGACGCTCGAGAACTGGGGCGAGTTCTTCCAGGTGCTGCCGGTGGCGTTCGCGCCGGGTTTCGGGGCCCTGGGTCTGCTGTACGTGGGCACGCTGCAGGCCACCAACCAGTGGGGGACCCTGGCCCGGATGCAGTTGCGGGCCTCCCTCGCGGGTCTGCTCGTGGGTGGGACCATCCTGGTGCTAACCCACTCGCTGCTGGGCCCGGCCCTGCAGCTGGCCGTCACGGAGGGCATGTTCGCCCTGCTGTGCTGGCGCCGTGCGCGCCGTAACACCCAGCCCCTGCCGCACTCCACGCCGGGCGAGCGTTCGATCCTCTCCGACATGGGCACGATGTCCGGCTACGCGCTGGTGTCCTGGTTCCAGGGCCAGGCCGAGCGACTGTTCATGGCCGTGTTCGCCGGTACCGCCATCCTCGGTACCTACACCGCGGGCAACGCCGTGGGCCGCGCCCCGGGGGACGCCCTGGCCGCGTCCACCGCGAACGTGGTGCGCGTGGGGATCGCGGACAAGGAGACCCCGGAGGAGATCCGGAGCGCGAGTGACCATTTGTTGCTGCGCGCGCTCATGCTCGCGTTCGCGTGCGTGCTGATCGCCCTCGCGGCGAGTGTGGTCCTCACGCCCCTGCTGGGTGGTGACTGGAAACCCGCGATGTCCATGGTGCCGTTCATCGCCATGGTGTCCTTCCCCGTAGTGCTGTCCTGGGCGGCCTCCGTGCTGCTCGTGCGCACCGGTGCGGCCTGGAAGACGTTCGTGGGTCCGGTGATCGGCGTGGTCTTCGGTGCGCTGATCGCATGGGTCGCGTCTTTCGACCTGCACCTCGCGGCCACGCTGCTGGTCATCCGTGAGTTCGCCGTGGTCCTCGTCGCATACGTCCTGGTGGGACGCAGTGCGCCGTGGCGGTCGTTCCTGGTGGCTGCGGTCCTCTCGACCATCGGGCTGGCGGGCTGCTGGCTCCTGGTGGCGTAGGGCCAACGCACAGCCCGTTCCCGGTCTGCGGACGCAGCATGACGACATGACCACCTCGACCCCGGCGACCGGCCGGTCCACCTTCCTGCGCGGGCGCCTCGACGAGCCCGCGGTCACCGGCGGCGGGTCCCGCGGCGGCGTCGTCCTTTGAGGCGGCCACGGGTACGACGACGCCGCGCCCCTCCCGCTCCCCGCTCACCCGATGGTGGGTGGCCGCGGCGGGGGTGGTGCTGATCGGGGTGGTCGCGTTCAGTCGGCTCTACCTGGGGTACCACTGGCTCACGGACGTGACGGCTCGCTGCTGCTCGCGATCGCGATCGCGATCCTCGGCCTGGTCGTGGGCGCGGACGCGTGGCGCCTCACGGCGCGGCGGGCGGAGCTCACGCGAGCGTGAGCACCGCCTTGATGACCTCACCGGAGCGGGTGTCCCGGATGGCCTGTTCGATCTCGGCCATGGGGTAGGTCCTCACGAGCTCGTCGAAGGGGAACCGCCCGACCTTCCATCGGGCGAGCAGCGCGGGGATCATCTCCTGGGAGGTCCGTGAACCGCCCAGGGTGCCCACGATCCGCTTGCCGAACAGCGTGCGCATGTGGTCCGCGGAGAACCGGGCGTCCGTGGGTGCGCCGCCGATCAGGAGGCACGTGCCGAGCATGCCGATCGCCTCGATGGCCTCCTCGAGCACGGCGATCACGCCGGTGCATTCGATGGCCTAGTCCGCTGCCCCTCCGGTGATCTCCCGGATCCGTTCCAGCGAGTCCTCCTTCCCGGAATTGATCACGTGCGTGGCCCCGTAGCGCTGGGCGAGCTCCAGGCGGGAGTCATGCAGGTCCACCGCGATGATCGTGGCTGCGGCCGAATTGCGGGCAGCCATGATGGCCCCGAGCCCCACGGCGCCCACACCGTAGACCACCACGGATTCACCCGGGCCGGGGTTCGCGGTGTTGAGCACGGCTCCCGCCCCGGTGGTGATACCGCACGCGAGGGGGCCCGCGAGTTCCAGGGGAACGGACTCGTCCACGGTGAGTTCTTCCCACCGGAACGGCGCATCGACGTGATCGACCACGTAGGCGTGGATGTTCATGGCCGCCTTCTCGAGCAGGGCGCTCGGCTCTGAACGCCGGGCTCCCATGCTATTTGCGGTCGGCACGCCGCGGCCATCCCCGCGGGGCAGCGGAGACGACCCGCATCGCGCGGGTCGTCACGGCATCATGCGGAGAGTTCGCCCACGACACGGAGTGTCCCCGCATCACGTGGGGCATCCGGTCGCTCAGGCGCCCCGCGCCTGCTCGCGATTCGCGCGGTACCAGGCCACGGCGTCGTCGAGCCCGGTGGGCAGGTCGATCGAGGCGGACCAGCCCAGCGAACGCAACAGGGAGACGTCCATAAGCTTGCGGGGCGTCCCGTCCGGCTTGGAGGTGTCCCACGAGGTGGTGCCCTCGTACCCGGTGGCCGAGGCCACGAGGCCGGCGAGTTCCTTGATGGTCACGTCCTCGCCGGTGCCCACGTTGACCTGCTGGGGCCCGTCGTAATGCTCCATGAGGTACAGGCACGCCGTGGCCAGGTCCGACACGTGCAGGAACTCGCGCCGCGGTGAACCCGAACCCCAGTTGGTGATCTCGGTGTCACCGGCACGCACGGCCTCGTCGTAGCGGCGGATCATGGCGGGCAGCACGTGGGAGCCGGACGGGGAGAAGTTGTCCCCGGGGCCGTAGAGGTTGGTGGGCATCGCGGAGATCCACGGCAGCCCGTACTGGCGTCGCATCGACTGCACGTGCAGGATGCCGGCGATCTTGGCGATCGCGTAGGCGTCGTTGGTGGGCTCCAGGTACCCCGTGAGCAGCGAGTCCTCGCGCAGCGGTTGTTCCGCGAGTTTGGGGTAGATGCAGGAGGAGCCCAGGAACAGCACGCGTTCCACACCCGCGGTGCGTGCGGCGTCCAGGACGTTGAGCTGGATCCGCAGGTTGTCGGACAGGAAGTCCACGGGCTGGGAATTGTTCGCGCCGATCCCGCCGACCTTGGCCGCCGCGAGCACGAGGTAGCGCGGCCTGTGTTCGGCCATGAACGCCTCCACGGCCGCGCGGTCCCGCAGGTCCAGCTCACGGGAGCTCGCACCGATCAGGTTCTCGAAACCCTCGTCCTGGAGGTGACGCCAGATGGCGGAACCCACGAGACCGCGGTGACCGGCCACGTAGAACGGCGCGGAGCGGTCCAGCGCGCCGGGGGTATAGGCGACGTCGTCGGTCGTGCGGGCATCGGCCGGGTCGCTCACCGTGTGCGGCCAGTGCTCCTGGCCGGCAGCGGTGTCCCGGCGGTTCACCACGTCCGCGCTCACGCCGCGTGCTCCGGCGTCCAGATGCGCTCGGACACGGTGTCGATCCACGGGGAACCGGCGCACTCCAGGGCAGCGCGGTCCGCGTCCACCATGATCCGCGCGAGCTCCGGGGCGTGCACCGTGGCCTTCCACCCGAGCTTCTGCTCGGCCTTGGACGGGTCACCGATGAGCGCGTCCACCTCGGTGGGGCGCAAGTAACGGTCGTCGAAGCGGACGTGCTTCTCCCAGTCCAGCCCGGCGTGCTCGAACGCGGTCTCCAGGAACTCGCGCACCGTGGACGGGCGGCCCGTGGCCAGCACGAAGTCCTCCGGTTCGTCCACCTGGAGCATGCGCCACATGCCCTCCACGTACTCCGCCGCGTAGCCCCAGTCGCGCACGGCGTCCAGGTTGCCCATGTAGAGCAGGTCCTGCTTGCCCGCCGCGATCGCGGCCACGGCACGCGTGATCTTGCGGGTCACGAACGTCTCGCCGCGGCGCGGGGACTCGTGGTTGAAGAGGATCCCGTTCACGGCGAACATGTCGTACGCCTCGCGGTAGTTCTTGGTGATCCAGTAGGAGTAGATCTTGGCCGCGCCGTACGGGGAGCGCGGGTAGAACGGGGTGTCCTCGTTCTGCGGCGGGGGAGTGGCCCCGAACAGCTCGGACGTGGAGGCCTGGTAGAAGCGGCACTTCACCCCGGCGCGGCGCACGGCCTCGAGCAGACGCACCGTGCCGAGGCCTGTGGTGTCACCCGTGTGCTCGGGCTCGTCGAAGGACACGCGCACGTGCGACTGGGCCGCGAGGTTGTAGACCTCGTCCGGGTCTATCTCGCCCAGCAGCGTGACCAGACGGGCGGCGTCGGAAAGATCGCCGTAGTGCAGGAACAGCCGCGCCTGCGGGTCGTGCGGGTCCTGGTACAGGTGGTCGATGCGGGACGTGTTGAACGTGGACGCGCGGCGGATCAGGCCGTGGACCTCGTAGCCCTTGGCGAGCAACAGCTCCGCGAGGTAGGAACCGTCCTGCCCGGTGATGCCGGTGATGAGTGCTTTCTTGGTCATGAGTGGTCTCCCCTGTGTGACGTGGTACGTCGGGACGGGTGTCCCGGCCGATCAGGAATGCAGTGCCGCCGCAGGTGCGGTGGTCTCGGTGGGTAGCAGTGCGCGCAGCGCGGTGCTGAAGGCGCGGACCGCGGCGCCGGCGCTGAGCACGTCGCGCACGTAGCGGCGTCCGCCGCGGTGCGTGGCGCCGCCGGTCGCGATCCACTCCTCGTGCAGTTGCAGGGCGCCCGCCACGAGTGCCTCGGGATCCCCGGGCGCCACACGGATGCCCGCGTCCGCGGCGTCGAGCTCGGCGGCGGACGGGCTCTCGGCCTCGACGGCCGCGAGCACGGGACGGCCAGCGGTGAAGTAGCTCGTGAGCTTGCTCGGGACGCACATCTCCTTGAGCCCTGGTCGTTCGTTGACCAGCAGGACGTCCGCGGCGCGCAGCAGTCCGGCGTAGGTCTCGTCGTCGACCCCGGGCAGGACCTCGAAGCGCGGCGTGCGCCGGGCCAGCTCCTCGAGCTGCGGGCGCTGGTGCCCGCCGCCCACGAGCACGAATCGCAGCGGCGCTCCCGTGCGCTCGGCCACGTCCGCGGCCGCGGCGACGTTCGCGAGGTCCTGTTTGGCCCCCATGTTGCCCGTGTGCAGGACGACGACGTCGCCCGCGCCCCACCCGAAACGACGCCGTAGTTCGTCGGTGTCCACCGAAGGAGTCTGGGAGATGTGGGTCCAGTTGCGCACGGTGCTGATCCGGCGCGCGGGCACGGCCATCTCGCGGCGCAGGTAGTCCGAGAAGCGGTCGTGGATCACGACCACCCCCTGGCACGAGCGCAGGAAGGTGCTCTCGATACCGCGCATGACGCGCGCCACGGGTCCGCTCGCCGCGCCGGTCTCGGTGAGCCCGGCGGTGTAGATGTCCTGCACCCACGCGATTACCGGCGTGCGGCTCAGCGCGGCGCGCACCCGCACGATCGCGGACGAGAACAGGGCGGGGCTCACGACCACGACGGCGTCGGGATCGCCCCACGCGGCGGTCGCGGCACGCAGACCGAAGACGATCTCCATTCCCAGCCGGCGCAGCTGTCCGGCGTCGTGGGGAACGGGGTGCGGCACGCGCAGGACGGGTACGCCGTCGATCTCCTCGTGCGCGGCGCGGCGGTGCGAATACCCTTCGTGGACGCGCCACTGCGGGTAGTGCGGGAGACCCGTGATGACCCGGGCGTCCCATCCCTCCTCGCGCAGCGCGCGAGCCATGCCGGCGGTGTACGGCGCGATGCCCGTATGTTCCGGTGAATAGTTGAGTCCGATGATCAGGACGCGTGCTGCCACGCTATCTCCTCCCCCATGAAAAGCGGAGCAGCTCAGCCGCTGCCGCTTTTCCCGAATGGGCGGACTTCCCCAGTCCGCCTCCGCGCCACGTGGTGCAGCGATGCCTCATGGCTGTCCCACCGGGAGCGGTGAATGTCGCCGAAACACGAATCCCGCGTGTCCCGACGTTTGCCATCATAATCGTGTGCACAAGCACCTAACACCACAGTGGTGACAATTCTGTGTGGGCTCATATAGGTACACGTCGGTATCGCCTCAGGTGGGAGCGCGAAAAACAGTGATCTTGATGTAAAACCACACATTAGGGGACGGTAATCTCGGTCACGACCGGCGTCTCCCTGGCTATGCTTTATGAGTGCAAACATGCACGACTCCCGCGGGGGAACGCGGAAGTGACGCGGAGTTCGGGGCATCGATCCGCACTTCGGGGTGGGGCCCGGTCTTCGAGAGGGCACCCATCGCCACGGGGGACGGGCGAAGGGGCGCGGCTGAGGCGCACCGGAGCAGAACTGGGGGAGATTTCATGCGTATTGCCGGGCAGGCAACTTTCGTGACGGACCACGACCACACCATCCACGCGTGGGTCCACGGCCCCGCGGACGATCGTGTGCGCGGCGCCGTGATCGTGGCGCCGGCCTTGGCGCGCGAGGAGGTCGTGAGTCACCGCAGCATGCGCCTCGTGGCCGCGCGCGCCGCGGAATCCGGGTGGCTCGTGATCCGCCTGGCGTGGAGCGGGACCTCCGAATCCGGTGCGCGTCCGGCCCTGAGCAACCCGCTCGAGGTGTGGCACGAGGACCTTGCGGTGGCCCACCGTGCCGCGCGGGAGCTCATAGGACCTGATCTGCCCGTGCACGGGATCGGGCTGCGCATCGGTGCGGGTGTGCTCGCGACCTCACCCCTGCCGTTCGATCGGCGCGTGCTGTGGGAACCGGTCTCGGGCGCCGTCTACATGCGCCAGTACACGGGCCTGCGGCGCACGAGCGGGTTGATCCTGCCGCCCGAGGTCCCCGACGGCGTGGAGATCGGCGGCGCACACTTCACCGACGCCGAAGCCGCGGCCATCCGCGCCCTACCGGATCCCCGCAAGATCAAGACCCCGGGTCTGATCACGGTGCGCGAGGAGGACCGGCGCATCGCCAAGAAGTTATACGGCGTGGCCGCGATCTACGCGAAGGCGAGCCCGGAGGCGATCGCCGCTCTCGTGGGTCGACTGGACGATTCCGTCCCCACCACGTCCCACAGGGAGGACTGGGAGGACGTGAGCGGCTGGCGTCCCACGACGACCGCGTGCTTCCATGTGGCGGAGTTCGGCGCGGAGGTCCAGGAGGACCTGCTGGAGCTGGGCCCGGACCACTTGCCGGCCTCCTACACCCACCCCGTGGGCCGCGACGGCACCGGGGCCGGCGCGGTGGTGCTCGCACCGCCGTCCGCGGACCCCAAGGACGGGCCCACGGGACTGTGGACCGTGCAGGCACGCCGACTCGCCGCGCGCGGTGTCCCCGCGCTGCGCATCGAGCGTCACCACTGCGGTGACGCCGCTGGCCTGGATGAGGTCAAGGACATCAACCCTTACACGGGGCAGGGCGTGGCGGACCTGGACCTGGGTGCCGCGTGGCTGGCCGAGCGCACCGGGGAGAAGGTCACCGGGGTGGGGCTGTGCGTGGGCGGCTGGCTGGTCGCCATGGCCCCGCCCACGAGCGCCATGACCACCCGCGTGGTGCTCAACAACGTGGCGTGGCGCGCGGCGGAGAGCTACTACGACAAGCTCTATCGCAACTGGGACGTGGACGCCGTGCTGGAACAGTTGCGCACCATGAGCGACGTGGAGGTCACCACGAGCTGGCGCACGCGCGCCAAGGACCGGGTGCGCCGCCGCATGCCGTACATCGCGTGGCTCGTGTTGGGCCGGCGCAACATCCCCAACGTTCCCGAGGTGGTCATGGAGTACGCGTCCCGGGGCGCCGAGGTCACGTTCTACTTCGGGCCGGAGGACGGTCTGCTCTTCCGGCAGGAACGCGGGGAGGAGGGTCTGGCCCGGTTGCAGCGCCAGGGCCGCCGGATCAGGGTGGCCCACGTGCCCGCCCTGGACCACTCCCTCCAGGCCCACGCCTCACGCCTCACGGCCCTCGAGATCGTGGACGCCGCCCTGGGCCTGAGCCCCTCGCCCGCCGAGGAGGTCGTCCCGTGTGCCGTCTGAGAACACGCAGCGCCCGCGCGCTCGCCGGGTGCGCCCTCACGGCCGTGCTGCTGAGCGGCTGCGCGGCCGGCGGGTCCGGCGACCACGCGCCGTCGTCCTCCGGTGAGAGCCTGGGTTTCGACGACGCCGCGCTGTCCCGGGTGGGTTTCGCGGACCCGCAGCAACTCACGCAACCGTCCCACGGGATCACCGTGACGGGTGCGCGGGGGCTCTCGGAGCGGGCCGCGGAACTCGCGGTGAGCACGGATCAGGTCTCCGCGGAGGCCCCGGGCGGGCGCAACTCGGTGGTGGTGATCACCCCGCAGGACTACGACCCCGCGAAGAAGTACCCGGTGGTGTATCTCCTCCCGGGCAGCGGTGCCACGGAGGCCCCTGCCCTGCAGTGGTACGAGGCGGGTCAGGCCGAGCAGCTCACCCAGGGTCTGCCCGTGATCACTGTCATCGTGAGCGGGGGCAAGGTGGGCTGGTACTCGGACTGGGCGTCCCAGGAGGAACTCACGCAGAACTGGGAGACATTCCACCTGGACCAGGTGGTCCCGTGGGTGGATCAGCACCTGTCCACCAGGGCGGACCGCGCGCACCGCGTGATCATCGGCAACTCGATGGGCGGGTACGGCGCCATGCGCTACGCCGAGCAACGTCCCGATCTCTTCGGGGAGGCCGTGAGCCTGTCCGGGTTACTGGACCTGTCCTCGGACGAGGCCAAGCAGACGATCGCCACGGGATCCCAGGAGGCCACGGGCCGCACCGATTCGGTGTTCGGCAACGGCTCGATCACGACCGAGGAACAGTGGCGTGCGAACGATCCCGCGGTCCGGAGCGGGGAGCTCAAGAATGTCCACGTGCAACTCTTCGCCGGCCGGGGCAACGGCCAGGAGGGGGACATCGAACCCGCTCTGAAGGACACCACGGTGACCATGGCGCGCGAGCTCGAGTCACAGGGAGTGGATTACCAGTACACCGAGTACGGCCAGGCGGGCCAGTGCAACGGCGGCCACGAGTTCCCGTGCTGGACCCCCGCGGCCACGGTCGCCCTCGGGCGCTGGGCCGATCGGGTGGGCGTGAAGCGCACCTCGCCCCAGCCGTCGGTGCCCTCGGCATTCGAGGACGTGACCTCACGGAGCTCGTCGTGACGAGCGCGCCCGTGACCGTGACACGCGGGACCGAGGCCGGGGACGGTGTCGTCGGCGTACCCCGCGTGGGGTGCGACCTGCAGGAGGTCGCGCCCGTGGCCGAAGCGCTCGCGCAGCGCGGGCAGCGGTACCTGCGGGCACTGTTCGCGCCCGAGGAGATCGCCGACCTCACGCGTCCGGACGGATGCCCGCTCGCGGCGGAGTCCGTGGCGGGGCGCTTCGCGGCCAAGGAGGCCGTGCTGAAGGTCTTGCGCCCGAGCGCCGACGACGCCGTGGCCTGGCCCCAGATCATGATCCGCTCGGACGCCCACGGTGCCCCTCGCGTGGAACTGCGGGGCACGGCCGCCCGCCTGGCCCGCGGCGCCGGACTCGGGGCGTGGAGCGTGAGCACGTCCCACGACGGAGGCTTCGCGATGGCCGTGGCCCTGGCCATCCGCTCACCTCAGCCCTGACCGGAGGCCAGACCACCGCGCCGACCGGTACCCGGGGCGCGGACATCGAAAACCACCACATCAACCGAAAGAGGTTCACCCCATGGATTCCACCGCCATCGAGACCACCGTTCGCTCCGTGCTGGGCCAGCACGGGAAGCTGTCCGAGGACGCCGGGACGATCGCCGCGGATGCGGACCTGTACCGCGCAGGCATGACCTCCCACGCGTCCGTGAACGTGATGCTGGGCCTGGAGGACGAGTTCGACATCGAGTTCCCCGAGGAGCGCCTGACCAAGGCCACGTTCACGTCCATCAACTCCATCACCGAGGCCGTGGAGGCGATCAACAATGACTGATCATGCGGTACTGACCGACACCCCGCAGCGGGGTGCCGAGGACACCGACCGGGCCGAGCGGGTCGCCACGCGCGCGGAGGCCGTGGCCGCCGTGGCGCGCGAGTTCGCGGACGCGGTGGACTCGGAGTCCCGGTTCCCGCGGGAGGCCATCGAGGAGGCCCGCGCCCAGGGCCTGTTGGCCGCGCCGATCCCGGAGGCGGACGGCGGGCTGGGCTACAGCATCACCGAGCTGTGCCGGATGCTCGAGCGCGTGGGTCGGGAGTGCACCTCCACGGCCATGATCCTGGCCATGCACCACTCCCAGGTGCTGTGCCTCACCCGCCACGCGGACACCGACTTCCTGCGGGACTACACCCGCCGTGTGGCCGCCGAGGGGCTGTTGTTGGCCTCCGCCACGACCGAGGCCCAGATCGGCGGGGACACCCGCAATTCCACGTGCGCCGTGCGCCCGATCGAGGACGGCCGGGTGGCCCTGCACAAGAGCTGCCCCGTGATCTCCTACGGTGCGTACGCGGACGCGATCCTGGTGACCGCGCGGCGCAGCGAGGACGCGGCGTCGAGCGACCAGGTGCTGTTGGTGGTCGAGGCCGATAACCTGCAGCTGGACCGCCAGCGTGGCTGGGACGCCCTGGGGATGCGGGGCACGTGCTCCGAGTCCTTCGAGCTGGACGCCACCACGCCCGCGGACGCCATGTTCACGGTGCTGTTCGAGACGATCTCCGCGCAGACCATGCTCCCGGCGGCCCACTGCCTGTGGGCCTCCGCGTGGTTGGGCATGGCTACCCAGGCCGGGCTCACCGCCCGGTCCGTGGTGCAAAAGGCCGCGCGTAAGACCCCGGGGACCACACCGCCGTGCGCGCTGCGGCTCGCGGAACTCGAGGTGCAGCTGCAGTCCATGACGGACGTGGTGCGTGCGAGCGTGGCCCGCTACGAGGCCGCGTGGGACGATCCGGCCGTGACTGAGTCCATGCAGTTCGCGATCGCCATGAACACCCTCAAGGTCTCGGGCGCGGAAGCAGTGCGCCGGATCGTGGGGGACGCCATGGTGATCGTGGGCATCACCGCTTTCGCCAATCGTTCGCCCGTGAGCCTGGCCCGGTTGTACCGGGACAGCATCGGGCCCTCGGTCATGGTCAACAACGACCGCATCCTGCTCCACACCGCCACACTCCAACTCGTTTCCAGGGGGCAACGATGAGCGCCACGGACACCACACAGGACCTCTCCCAGCTGCAGGACACCTTCCGCGAGGGCCTCGAGGCCCACGGCTGGTTCCTGCCCACCCTCGGGGACGGCGTGACCGGGCTCGGTCCGCAGGCCGAGGACGTCGTGCAGGGCATCGCCGCCGCGGCCCGCAAGGTCGCGGCGCGGCTGTCCCCGGACGCCGGCACGCGTCGGTTGCGCTTCCCACCGGTCAACGGGACCCGGTTGCTCGAGCGCACGGACTACGTCGCGTCCTTCCCGCAACTGCTCGGGACCATCTCCGCGTTCGAGGGCGACAACAAGGCCCACCGTGAGCTGCTCGCCACGTACGAGGAGCACGGTGACTGGTCCGCCCAGCTCACCCCGGCCGGCCACGCACTGGTCCCCGCGGTGTGCCACCCCTTGTACGCGTACCTCGAGGGCTCGCAGGTGGACGGCTCGGTGTTCGAGCTCGTGGGCGAGTGCTACCGCCACGAGCCCAGCCCGGACCCCATGCGTTTCGTGACCTTCCGGATGTTCGAGGCGGTGTGCCTGGGCACGCCGCAGGAGGCCCGGGAGCACCGCGAGAAGTGGCTCGAGGCGGGGACCAACCTGCTGAGCTCCCTGGGGCTCGAGGTCCAGGCGGACACCGCCAACGACCCGTTCTTCGGCCGCGCGGGCAAGCTGCTCAGCGCGGGTCAGCGCGAGGCGCAGCTGAAGTTCGAGATCCTCACGGAGGTCTACCCGGGCCACCCCACGGCGATCGCCTCGGCGAACCTGCACGAGGACCACTTCGGTGAGAGCTTCCACCTGCACACCGCCGACGGCGCCGTGGCCCACTCCGCGTGCTTCGGCTTCGGTCTGGAGCGGGTGGCCCTGGCCCTGGCCATGCGCCACGGTTTCGACACCGCCGCGTGGCCCGCGACCGTGCGCCAGGAACTGGGGTTGCCATGACCGCCGTGACCGTGAACCACGGTGGGTCGGCGGGTACCGCGTCCGTGCGGGAGCCCTTCGGCCACGAGGTCCTGGCCGTGCGCGGGTGCGAGTCGCTCACCGTGGCGAACGCACCGCGCTCCGTCCTGCACGACCCGGCGGAACCGTGGTCACCCACGAACTGCTACATGGACGTGTGGATCGGTCTCACCGCGACCCTCGGGTTGGACCCGCTGCCCATGCTCGGGGCCGCGTTCAGCGCGGACTTCCTGGGGGACCAGTGGGAGTTCCTCAAGCCCCGGCAGGAGGACCTCGAGACGCTCTACGGCCTCACGGTGGGGGAGTACGACACGTGGCGGCCCCTGGCCGAACACGTGCAGCTGGTGATGTCCCGCGGGGACGCCCTGATCGTGGAGGTGGACGCCTACCACCTCCCGGACACCGAGGGCGTGTCCTACGGGCGGGTCCATACCAAGACGTCCATCGTGCCGTTGCGCCTGGATCCGGTCGCGGGGGAACTCGTCTACCTGCACAACGACGGTGTCCACGTGCTGCACGGGGAGGACCTCGACAACGCGCTGGGCACGGGTGTGGGTTCCGGGTGGGTCCCGTACCCGTACGTGGAACTCGTGCGACTGGACGGCATCCGGTCCCTGGCGCCCGAGGCGCTGTGGCAGCGCGCCGTCGAGATCGCGCGGGGGCACGTGCGCCGCGCCCCGGACGCCGGGACGGGCAATACCGGGCACCCCGATCCGGCCGACCGGCTCGTCGCCGCGATCCGGGAGCACGTCCCGGTGCTCGCCGAGCGGGGCATGGAGTACTTCCACCAGTACTCGTTCGCGACGACGCGCCAGGCCGGTCTCACGTCCGGGCTCGCCGCCCACGCGTGCCGGTACCTGTCCCGCGGTGCGCAGGAGTGGCCGAGCGACTTGGACGCGGAGCAGCTGATCGAGGCCGCCGAGCAGTTCGACGCCGCCGCCGGCGCCGCCAAGGCCCTGCAGTTCAAGCTCGCCCGGGCGGCCTCGGGCAGGACGCCGCGCATCGACTCGTCCGCGGAGGCGTTCGTGGCCGGGCACACCGCGGGCATGCGCGTGGTGCGTGAGGCCCTGGGCCTGGGGGAGTGACCGGGGTGCGCGACGCCGCGTGGACGCTCCGGCGCCTCGACCCGTCGCAGGACCCGGGGGATGCCCTCGCTCGTGGGATTCCCGCGCGGGTCCCGGGGACGGTGTCCGGTGCCCTGCGGGACGCCCTCGGGGAGGACCGCGTGGCCATCGTGCTGGCCACTGACGGTCCCGACACCGTGTGGGAGTACCGCACCCGGGTCACCACCGCCGGTGGTCGGCACCGGTTCATGTCCACGGGCGTGGCCACCGTGGCGCAGCTGCTGGTCGTGGACCGGGTCGTGCACGAGTCCCACAGTGCCTTCGCACCGTGGGACGTGATCGTGGAGCTGCCGTCCGGGCCGTGTGAGATCGCCCTGCGGGTCCTGCCCACGGCGTCCGTGAGCGTGCCGCGCAAGCCGCGCGCCCGCTGGTTGTCGCCGCTCGTGTCCGACCGCTCCCTGCGGTGGCGCCGCACCCCGCTGATCGGCTCGATCGACTGGCCCGGTGCGCTGCCCGTGCTGGGTCCGTGGGGCGGCCTGCGCGCTGTCCCACTTCCTTCTTCCGCCGACGACGACACTCCCCACCCCTCGCTCGGACTCGTACCGCGCGCGGTGCGCACGCGGGTCGGGGAGGACGGTAGCGGCGTCGTGACCGTGGAACTCGGCCCGACCGCGGGTACGACCCCGGATCTTTACGCGGACACGGCCGGGAGCGCGGGCGCGGCCACGGAGCTGGCGGGCGTCGGATGCTCAGCGGACCCGGATGTTCCGGTGGCCCGCGGCGCTGCGGTGGAACATGCGCGTGAAACCGTACACATCACCGTGGAGCCTCCCTATGAGGTGGACGCGCAGCCGGTGACCGCTGAGCGCGTCGTGACCGCATCCGATGCCACATCGCGCGAAACGTTCAGTGTGGACGTGACCGTGCCCGGCCCCGCGCTGTGGTGGCCGCACGGGATGGGCGAGCAACTGCTGTACCGGGTGCGGGTGCGCACCGGGCAGGGGGAATGCACGTACGCCGTGGGGTTCCGGTCGGTGTGTGCCGAACCGCGGGACCGGGACCATCGCGGTTTGGCCCTGCGGATCAATGACGTCCCCGTGTTCGCGAGGGGTGCCGTGTGGGCCGGTGCGGACCCCTTCGAGGTGGCCGCGGACCCGCAGCGCACCCGCGACGTGCTGGAACGCCTGCACGCGGGCGGCAGCACCATGATCCGCGTCCCGGGAACGGCGTGCTACGAGACCGAGGACTTCCACCGCGCGTGCGACGAGCTGGGTCTCATGGTCTGGCAAGACGTGGCCCTGGGGCCTCAGGACCCGCCGGACGATTCCGAGTGGCGCGCCGGGCTGCACCACGAGGTCCGATACCTCGCCTCACGGTTGGCCTCTCATCCGTCCACGGTCGTGATCTCCGGGGGCACCGAGGTCATCCAGGCCCCCGTGCTCGCGGGCCGGCCCGCCGAGCAGTGGCGCACGGACGTGGTCCTGCGGGACGTTCCCCGCGCGGTCGGGGAGGCCGATGCGGACGTGGTGGTCGTCCCGTCCTCTCCGTGCTCGGACGCGGACCTGGACGCCGCGCAGCACGCGTACGAGACGGGCGAGGCCTCGGGGGAGCGGGCGGCGTCGTCATCGGTGCCGACCGTCGCTCCCACGGACGCGGCCGTCGGCGTGTCCCACTACTTCGGGGTGGGGGCCTACGGGCGACCGCTCGAGGACGCGGTGACCCGCGGGGTGCGGTTCGCGGCGGAGGCGTTGGCGTTCGCGGTGCCGCCGGAACCCGCCGCGGTGCGGGAGCAATTCGGGACGGACGGTCCGCTGGACGATGGGGATTCCGCGGACGCGTGGCGCGCCGGTGTCGCCCACGACCCGGGGGCGGAATGGACCTTCGAGGACACCACCGCGATCTATGTCCACCGGCTGTTCCTGGACCGGGACAGCGATCCGGACGCCGGTCTGGCGACCCCGGGGCAGCCCGCGTCCAACGGCGCAGGGACGGGTCACGTCGAGCGCCTCGAGTACGAGCGCGCCGCGCTCGCCCACGTG
Source organism: Kocuria sp. PD6 (assembly GCF_031844145.1). Taxonomy (NCBI): domain Bacteria; kingdom Bacillati; phylum Actinomycetota; class Actinomycetes; order Micrococcales; family Micrococcaceae; genus Kocuria; species Kocuria sp. PD6. The sequence continues at coordinate 16,965 of NZ_JAUZUS010000012.1, read as the reverse complement.
TTCCAGCGGACTTTCGCCCAGTGGCGCAGCAGGGATTCGCCGTGCCGGGGAGCGCTCGTGCTCTCGGCGCTGTCCATGGCCGCGGGGCCCGGGTGGGGTGTCCTGGATGCTTCCGGGCGGCCCACCGCCGCGTGGTACGGGATGCGCCGGGCGTGCACGCCCGTGGCCGTGTCCTTCCTCCCCGCCGGCGGCGACGGACTACCCGTCCATGTCTGGAACGACGGCCCGACCCCGCTCACGGCCACGCTGCGACTGACCGTGGCCACGGTGCACGGCGGCTGCCAGCAACCCCTCGACATCCCGGTCACGGTGCCCGCGCGCGGCGAGACCGTGATCCGCGCGGACCTCGCGGACGGTACGTTCCGGGACCTTGACCACGCGTACGGTTTCGGCGAGCGGGAGTACGACGCCGTGTCCGCCCAGCTCGTGAACCCCTCCGGCCGCGTGCTCGCCCGGGACGTCCACCTGACCGGGGGACCGCGACGCAACGATGCACCCGATCCGGGACTCGACGCTCACTGGGTCAGGACGGAACAGGGGGAGTGGTCGGTGGCCGTGACGGCGTTCGGACTTGCGCGATTCGTGGCGCTGGACCTGCCCCGCGGGGCCGTGGCCGAGGACGGCTACGTCCATGTGCTCCCGGGTGAGACGGTGCACGTTCCGGTCAGCGGAGCCCTCACCGACGAGGGTCGTGCGGCCACGCGGGTGCGGGCGCTGGGCGTCCCATCGGTTCCGGTGGGCGCCGAGTCCGAGTAGCCGACGATCTATCAACGGGCCGGGTGAAGCGTCAGCTCATGACGGCCCCATGAGCCGTATCGACGAGAGAGCCCCGCACGTGCTGGCAACGCCACCCGTGCGGGGCTCCTGAGCCATTTGCCGGCGGCTGTCATCGGCCCGCTGTCCCGTACACGCCGCGGTTCACACCTCGGGCACGTACGCCAGGACGTAATCCACCATCCGGCGGCACGATTCCGTGGCGAACAGCGAGTGGTCCAACGGGTCCAGGACGGTGAGCGTGCTGCGCGGGCCCAGGCGCTGGGGTGTGACCCCGCAGTGCTTGGCATCGGCGGGTCCGAAGACCGCGTCCACCGTGAGTCCGGGGATCTTGGCGAGCCGGCGCAGCGTGGGTTGCGGGACGTCGATGACCCCTACCCCGGCCGCGAGCGCATTGACCCGAGGTGACGCGTTGCGGGCGCGGTGACGGGTGCCGCGTACCACGGTGCGCGCCGTCGTCCCCACGTAGGCGTTGAGCCCGGCCAGGACGGCATCCCAGCGGGAGCCGGCGGGTGCGTCGTCGGCGGCGGGCGCGGACGACCGCGCTGCCGCCGCCTCGTCCTGCCCGGGCAGGGTTGGGGCCAGGGGGCCGCCGCGCAGGCCCTGGCGCCAGTAGCGCCACGGTGCCCGCTGCCACGCAACGTTGTTGATGACCATGAGCGTGAGTCGTTCGCTCACGGTTGCGGGCAGTCCGTGGGCCGAGGCCACCAGGCCCCACGCGCCCAGACAGATGCCCGCCCCCAGGAGCGGACCGTCCGTGAGTTTGCTCAGGTGCATCACGAGTTCCCGGGACTCGGTGAGCGTGTGGTGAGCGTACGGGTTGGAGTCCTGCGTGATGTCCGAGCGCACGAGCTCACCGGTGTCGGAGCGTTCGGCGAGCAAGCACACGGCGCCGCGCGCGGACGCGAGCAGCGCGGTGCGCAGCCACAGACCGCCGGAGGCCTCCATGACCTCCGAACCCGGGGAGATGAACGCCAGCCCGGGGGCGTCGTGGTCGCGGGTCACCGGCTCGGTGATGATGGCCGGGCGTCGGGCGGCCCCGCTGGTCGAGCGCCGCAGCACCACGGGTGTCCCGGCCACGTCCACGGTGATCTCCTGCTCGGGGACCAGGCCGTCCCCGTCGGGACGAGCGGTGTCATCCGGCGTCGTCCCGGCCGGGGCGGCGTCCAGCGCGGTACGCACGGTGGCGATCAGACGGGCGGGGACGGCGGCCGCGCGGGGGTGCACGTTGATCGGGAGTGCGCCTGCTTCTTCGTCGGACAGGATGCGGATCCGACGATCGGGACCGTCCGCGGGCTCGGGAAGCGCCTTGAGCGCGGCCGCGCCGTGCGAGGACAGCTGCAGGTTCATCAGTTCCGTGCCCTCGCTCACGCGGGGAGGTAGGTCGGGCCCGCCCATGCGGCGCAGCGCGCTCTGGTGGCGCACCCACTGCTTACCGGACACGGGGGCCAGCACCAGCCGGGAGGCCCAGCCATGATCCTCGGTGGCGGCGAGCACGGTGCCGCCCAGGCTGAAGCCCACCCCGTGGACGGGACCGTGGGAGCTCGCCCAATCGCGGACGGTGGTCAGGTCGTCGACCCACAGTCCGGCGTCCACGGCTTCCTCGGCGGTGGGGCTCTGACCGGTCCCGGACCAGTCGAGGCGCACCACACGCCACCCGTGAGCGGCCAGCGCCCGGGCTGTGTGGATCATGCTGCGGGTCAGGGTCACGCGCTCGCGTCCCGGGGACCCCACGATGATGATGGTCCCGCCGCGCTCGGTGGCCGTGGGTTCGTGCACGTCCACCGCGATCCACCGGTTCCCGGCAGGCACCCACCCGTGGCGTACGGAGTCCTCCTCGCGAACGCGTGAGCGGTGGCCGGGCCTGGAACGGCGCAGCTGCGAGTACGTGAGCATGAATGATCCCCCAAGCAATACGTGTCTCCGCCGTGGGCGTCCGGTTCTTCCCCAAGAACCTCGGCGCGCTTGCCCCCTGACGAACTTTTGCCCAGACTAACCATTTTCCCCGGGACGGGCGGAGTGAACTGTGCAAAAGCATACGCCTTTGGTACGTGATTCCGGGGTTCCCGAGGGGAAATGCCTGCCCTCCCTTTAGGGGGTACTTAGGGCAGTTACCGGGTTTTCGCGGGGTCCCGCAGGTCGATCCCGAAGACCCGCTTCACCGCGGTGGTCACGTGGCGGCCATAGCGCTGCGAGGACGGCGTCGAGGAGAACGGCAGGAACCTACCGGGGACGTCCGGGTGGGTGATCTTCCCGTGGGTGGGCCCGGACGTGGTGACCTCGAAGCCCGCCCCGCGCAACCGTTCGAGCAGTTCCCTGCGGTTGGTGGGATAGCGGGTGCCGCTGCCCCCGGGTTTCGCGCCGGTGTGCTCGAGGGAGTCGGGGGTGTCCGCCCAGGTCTCGTCCGGGCGCCGGGCGATCGCCCACCCGCTGCGGTAGATCCCCACCACGCGGTGCTCCGCCCGGGTCACCTGCACGCACAGCCGGCCGCGCACGTAGTAGTCGGTGCGCCCGAGGTCCGCGGTCCAGGTGTCCTCGGGGTCCGCCACGACGGCTTGCAGCGCGCTCTCGCTCACGTCCCACACGCCCTGTACGACGACGCCGTCCGCGGGCACCTCGAGCGCCGGGGCCCCCGACAGATCGGAGTCGACGGTGTAGAACGCACGCTCGGGGGCAGTGGTGTCGGGGGTGATGCCGGCGCGCAACAGGCGAACGAACTCTGCGAGCTGCGGGTCCACCGTGAGCTCGCGTGGTGCTTCGGACGCGATGGGCGTGGTGGGTTCCCCGGCGGGGACCGTGCGCGGCCCGGGGCCCGGTTTGGGTGCCCCGCCCGCGGCAGGAACAGCACGGGTGCCGTCCGCGCCGGGAACTGTTCGGGGCCCGGGACCTGACCGAGGCGTCCCGTCCGGCGCTGCTCCGGCCCGAGGTTCGGAGTCATCGCCGGCGGCGTCCGCGTCCCCTTGCCGCTCGGAAGGGCGCCACGAGGTGTAGTCCACCGGGCGGACGCCCAGTGCGGGGTCCTTGCGGCCGCGCATCGCGGCGGGGGAGGGGTGTGGGGTGCTCATGGCAGGTCCTCGGGCGGAAGGGGCGGTGTCCGTGCCACGCTGTCACGATACCGCCGGGATTACCAGCGGGCGGGCGGCCCGAGTGGGGAAGGGGCGCGTGCGGCGTCGTCGTAGAATCGAGCGGGTGGAATGCGGATATTACGATCGGGACCTGTGCCGATCCTGCACGGTGATCGAGGTACCCTACGCGCGGCAGCTCGCTCGCAAACAACAGCTCGTGCGCGACCTCGTGGACTCACACGGTGAGCCGCGGTGGCTCGAGCCGGTCGCGTCCGTGGAGGCGGGGTTCCGCAACAAGGCCAAGATGGTCGTGGCTGGGAAGGTCGGCGCACCGACCCTAGGCATCCTGGACCGCGGGGGCCGTGGGATCGACCTGCGCGACTGCCCGCTCTACCCCGAACCCGTGACGCGCGCGATCCACGCGCTCGCCGAGTTCATCGCGAGGGTGCGGCTGTTGCCGTACGACGTGGCCAAACGGCGCGGCGAGCTCAAACACCTGATCGTCACGGGGAACCCGGACGGGCGGCTCATGATCCGGTTCGTGCTGCGCAGCACCGGGCAGCTGGCCAAGATCCGGGACAACACGGATCTGCTGCGCGAGCTCGTGCCGCACGCGGACGTGCTCTCCGTGAACATCCAGCCCGAGCACAAGGCCGTGATCGAGGGCGCCGAGGAGATCCTGCTCTCGCGGCAGGGCGAGCTGATCATGCCGGTCAACGGCATCGACCTGCGAGTCCGGCCGCGCTCGTTCTTCCAGACGAACACACGGGTCACGGAGCAGCTGTACCGCCAGGTCGCGGACTGGGTGGACGCCGTGGACCCGGCGAGCGTGTGGGACCTGTACTGCGGGGTCGGGGGTTTCGCGCTGCACGTCGCCGCTCCCACGCGCGAGGTCGTGGGCACCGAGATCTCCGCCGAGGCCGTGGCCTCCGCCCGGGACACCGCCCGCGCCATGGAGCTACCGGATGAGGGTCCGGGCTCCGTGCGTTTCCTCGCCGACGACGCCGCCGCGACCCCCGCGGATCTGCCCGGCACCCCGGAGCTCGCGATCGTCAACCCGCCCCGCCGCGGGCTGGAAGCGTCCCTGTGTGCGTGGCTCGAGAACTCATCGGTGGATCATGTCGTGTACTCGTCGTGCAACGCCACGACGCTCGCGCGGGACCTGGGCCGGATGCCGTCCTTGCGGCCCGTGGAAGCACGACTGCTGGACATGTTTCCCCACACCGGACACTACGAGGTCGCGGTCCTGCTGCGCAGGGGGTGAAGGGCGGGACTACCGGTTCGGTGCCGGCGACCCGGCGAGGCTGACGGCGGCGCCGGGCCCAGCGCCGTCGTCCCGGGTCGCGGACGGGCACGCGCATTGAAGAAGCGTCCCGGGGTGCCCTGTCGAGCACCCTGGGACGCTTCGGATGCTCACCGCGAAGGCGCGGACTACGAGTTCGCCGCCGCCATGGCCCGCAGCTTGGTCACCGCCTCGTTCACCATGTCCGGCACGGACTGATCGATGTCGAGCTTGTAGCCGCCCTCCTCCTGCGCGAGCGGCTCGAGGGTGTCCAGCTGGGACTGCAACAGCGTGGCCGGCATGAAGTGCCCGCTGCGGCCCTCGATCCGCCGGGTCAGCACCGCCACGGACCCGTCCAGGTGCAGGAACAACGCCGACGGCGCTTGCGAGCGGATCCGTTCCCGGTACTTGCGCTTGAGCGCGGAGCACGCGATCACCATGCCCTCGTGCTGTTCACCCCGCTCGTGCAGTGTGCGGCCCACGATCTCGAGCCAGGGCCAGCGGTCGTCGTCGTCGAGCGGCGTGCCCGAGGCCATTTTCTGGACGTTCTCGATGGGGTGCAGGCTGTCCCCGTCGACGAAGTCCACACCCAGCTCGTGGGCCACGAGCGTGCCGATCGTGGTCTTGCCCGACCCCGAGACGCCCATGACCACCACGAGCGGTGCGATGTCCGTGCTCACCCCGCTCACCGGTCGTGCACCGTGCCGTCGGTGAGGCGGTTGTAGGGCAGGTGCGCGGTGGTGTATTCGTACTTCTCCGCCTCATCCTCGTCGATCTCCACGCCCAGGCCCGGGGTGTCGGAGGGGTGCAGCAGACCGTTCTCGAACGTCATGTGCTGACGGAAAACCTGGTTGGTCTTCTCCGAGTGAGGCATGTACTCCTGCAGGCCGAAGTTGTGGATGGCCATGCCCACGTGCAGCTGCGCCGCGAAGCCCACGGGGGAGACGTCCGTGGAGCCGTGGAAGCCGGACTTGACCTGGTACATCGCGGCATAGTCCATGACCTTCTTCAGCGGGGAGATCCCGCCGAAGCGCGTGGACGCGCAGCGCACGTAGTCGATCAGCTGTTCGGAGATCATGTCCTTGATGTCCCAGATCGTGTTGAAGACCTTGCCGATGGCGAGCGGCTGCGTGGTGTGCTGACGCACCAGCCGCAGGGCCTCCTGGTTCTCCGCCGGGGTGCAGTCCTCGAGCCAGAACAGGTCGTAGGGCTCGAGCGACTTGCCGAGCTTGGCGGCCTGGATGGGAGTCATGCGGTGGCGGCCGTCGTGCAACAGGGGCAGCTCCGGGCCGAACTCGTTGCGCACGGCCTCGAAGACGGACGGAATGTGGCGCAGGTACGGGCGGGTGTCCCAGTTCTCCTCCGCGGGCAGCGCGGCACGCTGTGCCGGCTGGTAGTCGGAGCGCTCGCCGGAGGCCTGCGGCTGGGCGGCCACGCCGTACAGCGCGGTGATCCCCGGGACCGAGGACTGCACGCGGATCGCGGTGTAGCCGTGCTCCTGCTCGGAGCGGATCGAGTCGAAGATCTCCTCGGTGTCCCGCCCGGAGGCGTGGCCGTACGTGGACAGCCCGCGGCGGGAGGCGCCACCGAGCAGCTGGTACACCGGCATGCCGGCCACCTTGCCCTTGATGTCCCACAGGGCCATGTCCACCGCGGCGATCGCGGCCATGGTCACGGGGCCGCGGCGCCAGTAGCCGGAGCGGTACAGGAACTGCCACGTGTCCTCGATGTTTGCCGGGTCGCGGTCGATCAGCAGGGGTGCCGCGTGGTCGGACAGGTACGTGGCCACCGCCAGTTCGCGGCCGTTGAGGGTCGCGTCACCGATCCCGGTGACACCCTCGTCGGTCGTGAGCTTGAGCGTCACGAAGTTGCGTGAGGGACTGGTGACGATGACCTTGGCTTCGGTGATCTTCATGGTGTTTCCTCTCTGGAACGGTGGGCCCGCTCGATTATGGCGGATCAGCGTGTGGACGGGCCGGACCCGTCGCCGCGCTCGGACGGCACGGACGGGCCCTGGGTGGTCATGGGGTGGGAATTCCGGGCCGTGGGGCCGGGGCGGTCGGTGCGGGCCCCCGCGGGAGCCGGGACCTCACCGGGGTGCAGCTGCTCGCGACGCAGCGAACGGTTGGCCTCGATGGACTTGATGATGTCCTTGAACTTTGCCTCCGTGAGCGGGTAGCCGGCCATGATGAGCATGACGATCAGGAAGATCACCGCGGGGATCAACCCGCCCGCGACCGCCATGCCGTTCACGGTGTCCGGGCTCTGCTGCGGGGCGTGCTGGTCGAACGCCACGACCACGAGCGGCAGGGCGCGCTCGGCGAGGGAGAGTTCCTCGTGGAGCAGTCCACGAGTCTGCATTAGCTGGGCATTAATCCGGTGACCGTTCTGCTGCGCAGCGCCATGTACGTCTCACCCATCGAGCTCGCGGTGTGGTGGATCGCGTTCTCCCTGGTCGTGGCGCCCAGGGAACATCGCTCCGGGTGGCGGCGCGTGTTCGCCGGCTTCGTGATCGGGCACGTGGGTGCCACCGTGTCCACCGCGGCACTGCAGATGTGGGAGGCCCAGGCCTTCCCGAACCCCGACCTGATCCCGGAACGGATCGACGTGGGCGCGAGCTACGGGTTCTTCGCGTTCGCCGCGCTGGCCACCTATCACGGTTCCGCGCGCCGCAGGCTCCTGTGGGCCGCCGGGCTCGTGGCCGCGGCGGCCGGGGGGAATGGTCCTGGATTTCGGATGGACGGCCATCGGACACGCGATCGCGGTGCTGCTGGGTTTCGCGTGCTACCGACTCGTGAATCCCGACGCCGCCGTGCACCACGAGGCGCGCGTCCGGGCCCGGCGGCTGTACGAGATGGAGCACTGATCCGGCACGGGCCTCGGTCCCGTGGGTTCGGATCGGCAGAGTTCCACCGCGCTACGGATTGCGGCGGCGCAGCAGAGTTCGACGACGCTGCGGAGCCACTCGTCCCGGTTGCCCGCGTGACGTGCGACACTTAGTATGCAGCTTGTATCTATGCAACCCGCGGACTGATCGCCGCGGGTTGCCGCTCGCCCCACACCCCGGGGCACGCGGCCGTGCCAGCGGGTACGGAACCGGCCGGAGCGACGTCGAACAGGGAGCACCATGGCGTACAACGCGGCCGAGCGCGCGTACGAGCACGTCAAGGCCAGGATCCTCACGGGTGAGCTGGACGGGCACATGTTGTCCGAGGGCGTCTTCGCCACGGAGCTGGGGGTCTCCCGGACTCCGGTCCGTGAGGCGTTCCTGCGGCTCCAGGTGGAGGGGCTCATGCGGCTCTACCCCAAGCGTGGTGCGCTCGTGGTGCCGGTGGGCCCGCACGAGTCCCGCGAGGTGCTCGCTGCGCGGCGGGTCGTGGAATGCGCGAGCGTGAAGGAGGCGATCGGGGATCCCGATCTGCCCGACACCCTCGCCGACCTCCTGGAACAGCAGCGAAAGGCTGCGGGCACGCCGCGATTCGGTGAGCTGGATGCCGCGTTCCACACCGCTCTCGTGGAGGCCGCGGGCAACAGTCTGTTGAGCGGTTTCTACCAAGGGTTGCGGGACCGGCAGATCCGGTTGATCGCCACCGCGGTGCGCACGGCCCAGGAGCGGTCTGACGAGATCCTGGCGCAGCACGCGGAGATCGTGGCGGGCATTCGGGAAAAAGATACGGAACGGGTGGAAGCCCTGTTGGCGGAGCATTTGCAGCGCGTGTACGAAGGGATCGTGTCATGAGTGTGAAACCCTGGATGAGGGTCAGTTCGGCGCTGTTGGCGGTGGCGTGGGGTGGCAACGAGTTCACCCCGTTGCTCGTCATGTACCGCACGGTGGAGGGGTACGAACAGGTGGCCGTGGACATGCTCCTGGCCGCGTACGTCCTGGGGATCGTGCCGGCCCTGTTGATCGGCGGGCCGTTGTCCGATCGGCACGGGCGGCGGGCACTGATGATCCCCGCGCCCATCCTCGCGATGGTGGGCAGCATCCTGTTGGCCATGGGGGCCGGGAGTCTGGTGCTGCTTTTCGTGGGCCGGGTCTTCTCCGGGCTGGCCCTGGGACTGGGCATGGCCGTGGGGACCTCGTGGATCAAGGAGCTCTCCGACCGGCCGTACGAGGAGCACCCGGAGCGGGTCTCGGGCGCTCGCAGGGCGTCCCTGTCGCTCACGGCCGGATTCGCCCTGGGTGCCGTGATCGCAGCGACGCTCGCCCAGTTCGCCCCGCTGCAAACCGTGTTGCCGTACGTGATCAACCTCTTGATCTGTCTGCCCGCGGTCCTGCTTGTCGCGGGAGCACCCGAGACCCGCTACGCAAGCGCACCGCACGGCTCCCTCCTGTCCGATCTGAAGATCCCGGCCACGCGTCAGCACCGGTTCTGGTTCGTGGTGGCGCCGTCCGCGCCCTGGGTGTTCGGATGTGCGGCGTCCTCGTACGCGATCCTCCCGGCGCTCATGGCGGACGTCGTGGGCCCGGACTACGGCATCGCGTTCTCGGGGCTCATGTGCCTGGTGGGCCTGGGCTGCGGGTTCTTCATCCAGCCCCTGGGCCGTCATCTGGACCGGGACGGTTCCATCCGTTCGCTCGCCGTGGGCATGGTCGCGGTGATCCTGGGCATGCTCACCGCGGTGGCCGCCGCCTCGACCCTGAACATCCTGGTGGTCCTCGCGGCCTCCGGGGTCCTGGGTTGCGGCTACGGGCTCGTACTGGTCTCCGGGTTGCAGGAGGTCCAACGCATCGCCCGCCCGGACGACCTCGCGGGACTCACCGCGGTCTTCTACTCCCTGACCTACATGGGCTTCTTCGTGCCCATGGTCCTCGCACTGATCGCCCGGTTCACGTCCTACCCGTGGCTGTTCGCCTCCGGCGCCGTGATCGCGGCCCTGTGCCTGGGCGTCATGGCCTACGGGCGGCGGCACGAGGTGCGCGACCTGGACGCGCTCGAGGCGGCGGCCGCGCGGTAGCAGGGGCAGCGGCGTCGTCGTCCCGTGACGAATGCGCCCGTACGGCGGGTGATGCCGGGTCGTCGCGGGGCGGCCGTGCTCAGCCGAGGACCAGGGTCGCCGCGCCGCGCAGCAGGACGACGACGCCGCCCGCGGCCGCGAGCGCCATGGCCAGTTTCTGCGCGGTCGCCTTGGTGAGGTGGCGGGACAGCCAGGTCCCCACCGCGATCCCGGCCAGGACCGTGAGCACGAGCGCGCCCACGGCCGCGAGCGCGGGGACGGGCAGGGCGAAGTGCACCCCGGCCGCGAGTTTGGAGACCACCGACAAGGCCCCCATGGACATGAATACGGGCTGCATCGTGGCCGCGAACCGGTGTTGGTCCCAGCGGGTCACGCGCGAGTAGATCACCATGGCGGGGGCCGCCACACCCGCGGTGGAGTTGAAGAATCCCCCGATCACCCCGGTCGGGACCATGGCCTTGCGGCGGGAGAGCTCGGGGGTCGCGGGGGAGAAGCGCGTGACCGCGAGGCCCGCGAGCACCACCGCACCCACGGCCACCTGCAACCACGCGCTCGGCACCCAGCGCACCACGAGCGCTCCGGCCACGATCCCGGGCACGGCGGACGCGACCAGCACCGCCGCGTGCCGCCATTCCACGAATCGGCGCACGGACAGGGTGATCAGGAAACCGGAGCACGTGGTGGCCGCGTTCGTCGCGAGGACTCCCGGGCCGGGACCCATGATCAGGGACAGCACCGGTGCCACCACGAGGCCCACCCCGGTGCCGGACACCCGTTGCAGGACGGTACCCACGAGCACGGCGAGCAGGGCGGCGATGAGGATCAACATGGGCGGCTTCCGGTGAGCGGGGTCAGTGGTTCGAGGGTATCCGTGTGTGCGCCGCCGGGTGGCACCGCGTGGGATCCGTGGCGCATGTCATGGGTGCTGCACCCGGGACATGGGTCGCGACCTGGGGATGACGGTAGGAGGATAGGGGCATGAACTTCCTCCGCGGCATCGTCCGGGCCCAAGGCCAGATCTTCCTGCAGGCCGGATGGGGCCCCGCGGTGTTCGCGCTCGCCGCCATGACGGTGGCGTCCGCGTGGTTCGCGCTCGCCGCGCTCGCGGGGGCGGCGGTCCAGGCAGGGTGTGCGCTGGCGCTCGCCGGGTGGGACGACGCGCGGGGCCTGCACCGTCTCCGGGAGGGCGGGACCCGGGCCCGGAGTGGCATCCCGGGACACGATCCCGAGAGCTCACGGGTCGGTGCGAGGGCCCTGGCCCGGAGCCGAGCCGGGGTGATCCCCGCAGAGGTAGACCAGGGATTGCACGGGTTCAACGGTGCCCTGACGGGGTGTGCCGCGGTGCTCGCGTGCGGGCCCGGGATCCCCGCGGCGTTGTGGACCCTTGCGGGTTCGGCGGTCTGCGCGCTGATCGTGTGGGGCGCCCCAAGTTCTCGTGGCCCGAATCCCTTCCGCTGCTCACGGGGCCGTTCTGCCTGGTCAACAGCATTGCGGTGGCCGTTGCGGTCCCGTTCGAACGGACCCAGGGAGCCGTGGTGCCCCTGGGCTCCCCCGTGCACGACGTACTCGCCGGGGCCGTGCGGGGAGCGCACCAGGTAATCCTGGGCGGTTCCGTGCTAGGCGGGTTGTTGGTGCTCGCGGGATGTTCGCCGCCGGGTGGCGGGCCGGTGTGTGGGCGGCGACCGGGACCCTGGTGGGCACGCTCGCCGGGTTCGTGGGGATCGGGCAGGGCCCCGCCGCATCCGGGTTGCTGGGCTACGGCGCGATGCTCGTGACCGTGGCGCTCGGTGTCGCGTTCCCCGCGCGGGGGTCCCGCATCCTGCGGATCGGGGTGCCCGTCCTGGCCGCCGCGCTCACCGTGCCGCTGTGGTGGGTCATCACGGCCGTGGGGGTCGCGCCGTACACGTGGCCCTTCGTACTCGTCACGTGGACCGTTCTGGCGCTACGCTCCCGTCAGTGGAGGGCGGGGGAGGCCCGCCACGACGAGCGATGAACCAGGGCGAAGATCCCCCACACCGCGAGCAGCCCCGCGATCAACAACAGTCCCGCGTGGCCGTCGGCGCGGCGGAGGCGTGCGTGTCGGTCACCGGTGCGGCTGGGCTCACGCGAGGTCCTGCATGAGGACGTCGTGGCGCAACCACTTGATCACGTGCTCGAGGCCCTCGTCCGTCTTCAGATTGGTGAAGCAGAACGCCTTGTCCCCGCGGAACTGGCGGGAATCGGCCTCCATGACCGTGAGGTCCGCCCCCACGTGCGGCGCCAGGTCCGTCTTGTTGATGATGAACAGATCGGACTTGATCATGCCCTGGCCGGCCTTGCGGGGGATCTTCTCGCCCTGGGCCACGTCGATGATGTAGATCGGGAAGTCCACGAGCTCGGGGCTGAACGTGGCGGAGAGGTTGTCCCCGCCGGATTCCACGAACACGACCTCGAGGTCCGGGTGCTCCTGCTCCAACCGGTCGATCGCCGCCTGGTTCATGGAGGTGTCCTCGCGGATCGCGGTGTGGGGGCACCCGCCGGTCTCGAGTCCCACGATCCTGTCCAGGGGCAGCACGCTGTTGCGGGAGAGGATCTTGGCGTCCTCGATCGTGTAGATGTCGTTGGTGATCGCCGCCATGGAGATGTCCTGGCTCAGCGCCCGGGTGAGGCGTTCGATCAACTGGGTCTTGCCCGCGCCCACCGGTCCGCCGATCCCGATCTTCACTGCCGTCATGTGGTTTATTCCTCCGTACGTTCGGTGGCGCGGTTCAGCTCATGAACATGCGCGCGCGTTGGGTTTCGTGGTGCATCTGGGCGATCTCCAACCCCGGGGAGACCACGCCCAGATCGGACATGTCGAGTGCGGAGATGCGTTCCCACGCGGCCGCGACCCGGGGGCGCAGTGCCCCCAGGGTGCGCTGGCCCGCGTTCTGCCCGATGGGGATCCCGCGCACCGCGTTCTGGGTCAGCGAGGTGAGGGTGGAGAACAGGAAGGCCTGCGTGATCGCTGCCGGGGGCACACCGTGGTCCACCCCGATCAGCGCGAACACGATCGCCTAGTGGCCGCGGCACGTCCCCTCCGCCACGAGGCGGGCGTAGCGTTCCAGTCCCGGGCCGGGTAGGGACAGCGTGCCGATCTCGAGCAGCCGGCGTCCCATGGTCAGCCCGGCTTGTCGCACCTGGGCCGGTAGGGCCTGGGCGAACATGAGGGCGTCGAGTCGGACGAGGCCGGCGTCGAAGTCGGAGTCGGGTGTCGCGTCCGCCGGGGCTGCGGGGGGATCCGCGGGCGACGCCGCGCCGTCGGCGGCCGCCAGCGCGGAAGGTGCCGTACCCGCCGAGGCTCCGTTCGCCGTCGTCCCCGCGAACAACTCCGCGGTGAGCCGCACGGCCAGACCGTCCGCGTAGACGAGCTGGTGGTCGAGGAAACGTTCCAGCCAGTCCTGGAAGCTCGCTTGGTCCGACACGGTGCCACGTTCCAGGTAGGTCTCCATGCCGAACGTGTGCGCGAACGCCCCCGTGGGCAGCGCGGAATCGCAGATCTGCAGCAGCGGCAACAGGGAACCCGCCCAGTCCTGTGCGTCCCCGGCCACTAGTGCGTGTGCTCCGCGTGGCGGAACGGGACCGGCATCACGCGTTCCTGCCGCTCGTACGGCACGCCGTGCTCGTCCAGGTACTGGGTCACCGTGTGGTCGAACTGCACCACCATGACCTCTGCGCCGTATTCGGAGGACGTGTCGAAGAACTGGGCCTGCAGGTGCCGGTTGCCCAGCCCGTGCGCCGTCACGCCCATCTCGGTGATGGTGCGCGGGGCGATCACGAGCACGTCCGTGGCCTCGACGGACACGACGACGACGCCGCGCTCGTCCCGGAGCAGGATGTCCCCGTCCTGGAGGTCGCCGGCCATGCCGCGCGGACTGTCCAGGCGCAACCCCAGGGTACGGGCGTGATCCGTGGTCACGCGCTGGATCCGCTTCACGAGTTCGGAACTGGGCAGCACCACCTTCTCCACGTGCAGCCCCTGCCGTTCGGAGGGGGACAGATCGGCCAGGTTGCCCAGGACGCGGTCGACGATCACGAGATCCTCCTTGTCGGGAACGTGTCGGGAATGGTTGGTCGGGGTGCCGGTGCCGGGGCGGCAACGACGGGCCCGTAACGACTGGTTGGCGGCGCCGGGTGCCCGCCGAGCGCCGTCGTCCGCGGATTGCCGGCGGCCGCGTGGGCTCAGAACAGGAAGTACCGCTGGGCCATGGGGAGCACGTCCACGGGCTCGCACGTGACCTTCTCGCCGTCCACGCGCACCTCGTAGGTTTCGGGGTCCACGTCCAGCTTGGGGGTCTCGCCGTTGAACGCGAGGTCGGACTTGCGCAGGGACCGGATGCCGTGGACCGCCTTGACGGTCTTCCGCAGACCGAGCTGCTCCGGGACGCCCGCGTCCACGGCCGCCTGGGACATGAACGTGATGGAGGAGGAGTGCACCGCGGAACCCAACCCGCCGAACGAACCGCGCATGGTCATGGGCTGGGGCGTGGGGATGGACCCGTTGGAATCACCCATGAGGGAGGAGACCACCTGCCCGCCCTTGAACACCATGAACGGTTTGACGCCGAAGAACGCAGGTTCCCACAGCACCAGGTCCGCGAACTTCCCGGCCTCCACACTGCCCACGTAGTCACCCACACCGTGGGCGAGCGCGGGGTTGATCGTGTACTTGGAGATGTAGCGCTTGAGCCGGAAGTTGTCGCCGCGCTCGGTGTCCCCGTCCAGCTTGCCGCGCTGCTTCTTCATCTTGTCCGCGACCTGCCACGTCCGCAGGATCACTTCCCCCACGCGGCCCATGGCCTGGGAGTCAGAGCTCGTGATGGAAAAGATGCCCATGTCCTGCAGCACGTCCTCCGCAGCGATCGTCTCCGGGCGTGTGGAAGACCCGCCCGTCGATGGCCTTGATCGTGTCCTCCACGAACCCGGCCTCGTTGAGGGTGTCCGTGTGGATAGCCACCTGCACGTCGTAATGGTCGGCCACCTTCAAGGAGTTGTCGATCGCCGCGGGCGTGGCGCCCCAGTCCTCGTGCACCTTGAGC
Organism: Kocuria sp. PD6; assembly: GCF_031844145.1. Lineage (NCBI taxonomy): Bacteria > Bacillati > Actinomycetota > Actinomycetes > Micrococcales > Micrococcaceae > Kocuria > Kocuria sp. PD6. The sequence continues at coordinate 1,828 of NZ_JAUZUS010000012.1, read as the reverse complement.
CCAATGGCCCCGGCTTTGATCTGCTCGGCCAGCGGTTCCACCGCACTCGCGTGCCCCTTGCCCAGCAGGCCCACGTTCATGGGAAAGTTCTCGACGGCGCGCAGCATGTTCGCGAGGTTCCAGGACCCGGGCGTGATGGTCGTGGCCTTCGTGCCCTCCGCGGGTCCGGTACCGCCACCGATCATGGTGGTGATCCCCGAGTTCAGGGCGGTAGCGAACTGGTCGGGGCTGATGAAGTGGATGTGGGTGTCCAGGCCCCCGGCGGTGAGGATGCGGCCCTCACCGGCCACGGCCTCGGTCGCGGGACCGATCACCACGTCCACGCCGTCCATGATGTTGGGGTTGCCGGCCTTGCCGATGGCCAGGATCCGTCCGTCCCGCAGCCCCACGTCCGCCTTGTAGATGCCCGTGTGGTCCAGGACGATCACGTTGGTGATCACGGTGTCTGCCACGGCCAGGTCACCCGGGGCGCCGTCGCGGACGGTGTTGCCGTCCTGACCCATCCCGTCGCGGATGACCTTGCCGCCGCCGAATACGGTCTCGTCACCGTGGCTCGTGAGGTCCTTCTCCACCTCCAGGAACAGGTCCGTGTCCGCGAGCCGGACGGCGTCCCCCGTGGTGGGGCCGTACAGAGCGGCGTACTGCCGCCGGGACATCTCGAAGCTCATGAGCGTTCCTCACTGTCCAGAGGGCCGTTAACGGCGTTGCGGAATCCGAACACGGCACGGTCACCGGCCATCGCCACCAGGCGGACGGTCTTCTTGTCCCCCGGTTCGAAGCGCACGGCCGTGCCGGCGGGGATGTCGAGGTGGAAGCCGCGGGCGGCGTCGCGATCGAAGCGCAGCGCCGGGTTGGCCTCCGCGAATTAGAAGTGGGAGCCCACCTGCACCGGGCGGTCGCCGGTGTTGGTGCCGTCCGGGAAGGTGGCCTCCACCTGGACGTCCGAGATCATCTCGGGCACACCCTCCATGACGTCGTCCCGGCCGAGGATGGTGGTCCCCCAACTCAAGAGGTCCGCCACCGTGCGGCCGTCCCGGGCGCCCTCGATCAGTTCGTAGCTGATGATCGCCACGGCCTCCGGGTAATTGAGCTTCAGGCCCCGGGCCTGGCGTCTGCGTGCGAGGTCCGCGGCGACGACGATCTGCAGTTTCTCCTGCTCGCGAGGGATCAAGTGCATTGCGGCCTCAAGGATGGTCAGAAGGACGTCCGGCAGGGAAAGAAGACTACCTAACAATCGGCATGCTACGCCTGACGTGTGGAAATACACCCCGTAGTGCTCCGTCGTGTTCTTAGGAGTTGCCCGGGAGCCGTCCGGGCCTGTGCTCGGAGGTGCCCGAGTGGCAAAGGTCGCCGGGTCCGGTCGACGACGCCGCGCAGTGCCCGACGCCGCGTTGGGTGCGCTCCGCGGGTACCACGACGCCCGGGCTTCGTGTGCGGAGCCCGGGCGGCGTCGTCGTGCAGTGGTCGTGGCGCGTTCGCTACGCGCGGGCACCACGAAGGACGGAGCCTACAACTTCCACTCCCAGGCCTGGTCCACGAAACCGGGCGCATAGACCAGGGTTCCCGTTTTCGCGGGCACGTCCAACACGATCTTGCCGGTCGCACGCTCGGCGGGCCCCATCTCCGGGATCCGCTCTGCATCGGGCAAGCACATGTAGGACGCGGCTGATGCCACCGAGTTCGCCGTGGTCCCGGCCGGAGTGATGAATTTCCATTCGTGCGGATTGAACATGTAATCAGTGCCGTAGAAGGCCTCTTGGAACTGTTCCCTCGGTCCGGTCTCAGCAGACACGTCGAGGGTCACGAAGTGTCCGTTCTCGGGTTTCTG
>NZ_JAUZUS010000011.1:0-85606 GCF_031844145.1 Kocuria sp. PD6 | reverse complement strand
CTTTTACCATAAGGGTCAACTTACTGGCGCGCCCCGAAAAACACCCGTAGTGTCCAGATCAGTTCATCCGGCGATCAGAGCACCACCCGAATCACAGGAGAAGATCATGGCCACTCTCACCGCTGTTTCCGCTTGCACCGCCACCGGCTGCGCCTTCAACGACAACGGCTGCACCGCCCCCGCCATCACGGTGGGCGGCCAGGGCTCCGAGGCCTCGTGCACCACGTTCATCTCGCTCGACGCGCGCGGTGGCCTGCCCACCGCCAACGGCCAGGTGGGCGCGTGCCAGCGCCTCGAGTGCGTGCACAACAAGGACCTATTGTGCACCGCCTCGTCGATCGAGGTCACTGCGGACGCCAACTGCGCGAGCTACGAAGCCCGCTGATCGCGGAGCTCACCGAGTAACAACTGCAGACATGAGAGGACCGCGAGTCATGCGACTCGCGGTCCTCTCATGTCTGCAACGATTGATCGAGCCCCGGCAGGTTCACACGACCGCCGGACAGCCTCGGGGTGTGACGCTGCCGCTGGGGTACCGGCGCGGCGTCACGCTGCGGCGGGGGTGCCCAGCAGGGATGCGAGGTTGTCGGCGAGGTCTTGTGCGGACGACGTCGGACGATGGAACGGGACGAAGTAGACGCTGGTAGCGGTCGAACCCTCGCGCAGAACCGTGACCCCGGTGAGATCCACGTCCACCACGAAATCCCGATTCCGGGTGTGAGCGCACCCGCCGCTCGAGGGCTTACGCGTCAGCAGGTGGGCGGGGATCCATCCGTTCTCCGCGGCATCGCACATCCCGGCCAGATCGATTGGATCCACGGACACCGCGGCGTCCAGGGCCACGGCTTCGGTGTTCACCGCGGCCATGGAATCCCCGAGCTCGCGGCCGAACGCCCGCACCTGGTCGACGTTCAGTGGCGTGGCACCCGAACCGTCATGAACCACGACCCGTGCCGTGGAGACGATCGCGAGTCGCCCGGAGGCCGTGTCGGCCACGGCCGCCACGAGCTCCGGCAACTCCCCCGTCATGAGGAGTTCGTCGGTCTCACCCGGGGTCAGCCACTCAAGACCCGCCAGGAAGTGTGCACTGGCCGCCACGATGCGTACGGAGGGGTCCGGAGCGAACTTGGCGATGTCCACGCGCACGTCCACGGTGTGCCCCGCCGGGGTCAGCGCAGCGGTGTCGGGCTGGGGAGCCGCAGCCATGACCATCCGGCCGTCCGGCATGAACCCGTGCGCCAAGCACGGCAGTGTAGGTTGACCCTCGAGGCGGTAGGCGACCACGTTCGCTCGGCCCGCGCCCGCGAGCATGCGGTGCGCGAGCGACACCACGCGCTCCGACACGCCCACGTACCCGAGCTGTGCACCGTTGTCGGTTCGACCCACGATCGCCCCCGCTTCCGTTGTGACCAATCCGACCGGGTCCGCCGAGAACATCCCGATCGCACCCGATTCGCAAAACTTAGGAAAGCCTAACCTCCCAAAAAGGTGAACGGAAGGGTTTGCGACGAATTTGGTCAGATTTTTATGACCTAAATGGAGGTGATTCAGATCACGGACACGTGCGATAGCATCGCAGCATGCCTCCCCTACCCCTCCGACCCCGTTCATCCCGCGCCGCCCGACGATCACGCTCGCCGCGGATCGCCGGGGCCGCGGCACTGACCGGGGTGGCGTTGCTGGTCTCCGGGTGCGGGGCCTTAAGCGGGGACGCACAGGAGGACGCGGGGCAGAATCCCGGCGCAGCGACGTCGTCCGCCACCAACCGGGCGACGAGCGAGACGGCCCGTGCGAGCGAGCCCGGTAAGGGCCCGGAGTGTCCCGAGGACGCGTGCTTCACCGTGGCGATGACCGGTGATCTCCTGCTGCACGAAGGCCTGTGGCGCAACTTCGCGGTGGACCCGGCCATGAACCAAAGCAGACACTTCGACTTCGACCCGCTGCTGGCCGGCCAGAAGCCGTACCTGGACCAGGCCGACGTGGCCATCTGCGAGATGGAGACCCCGGTGGCGCCCAAGGGTGGGCCCTACTCGGACTACCCGAGCTTCAGTGTGCCGCCGGAGATCACCGTGGCGGCCAAGAACACGGGTTACGACGCGTGCACGTCCGCGACCAATCACACCGTGGACCGCGGCACCGAGGGCGTGAACCGGACCTTGGCGACCCTCGACGACGCGAGCCTCAAGCACACCGGCTCGTACACTTCCGAGCGCGCATCCGAGGAGCCCATGCTGCTGGAGACCCCGGCCGGGACCGTGGCCGTGGTCACCGGGACCAACAGTCTCAACGGCCAGCGGGCGGAGCACGACTGGCAGGTGGACCGGCTGCGGGACCCCGCCGAGGAGCCGCAGGCCGCGCGACAGGACATCGACCGCGCCGTGGCGCAGGCGAAGAAGGCGCGCCAGCAGGGCGCGGACGTGGTGATCGCGGCCATGCACTCGATCATCGAGTACCAGGACGACGCCGACGCCTACCAGAAAACCACGGCCCACTCGCTGATTGATTCCGGTGCGTTCGACGCCGTGTACGGTCACGGTTCGCACAGCGTGCAGCCCATCGAGCACTACAACGGCAAGTGGATCGTCTACGGACTGGGCAACACCGTCACGGAGACCTCCCCGGCGTACGAGAACAACAACCAGGGTCTGATCACGCGCTTCCAGTTCGCGCTCGGGGACGACGGCGCGTGGCGGGTCAGCGACCTGGCCTGGGCACCGAGCTCCAACACCCAGGACGGCCGGTTCCAGTGGTGCTCCACGGCCTCGGACCAGCCCAACGGCGTGTGCCGCTCCCCCCAGGAGGACCGGCAGATCCGCGAGCGCATCGCGGGGATCATCAACACAGACTCGGCGACGGCGAACGGGTTGCGGGAGTGGCGGGTCGCGGAGGAAACGGAAGACTGAGCGGCGGAACGTTCACGAGAGAAGGCCGGTTCCACGAGACCCGTGAAGGTCCCGGAACCGGCCTTCTCCGTGCTCGTGACGGGGGCGTCAGCCCTGCACGCCGAGCTTCCCCAGGATGATCTGGCGCACGCGTCCGGCGTCCGCCTGGCCGCGCGTGGCCTTCATGACCGGTCCGATCAGGGCGCCCACGGCCTGGACCTTGCCGCCCTTGATCTTCTCGACCACGTCCGGCATCTGGGCCATGGCGTCGTCCACGGCGGCGGTGAGGGCGCCGTCGTCGGAGACGACCGCGAGCCCGCGGGACTCCACGATCTCCGCCGGGGTGCCCTCACCCTCGACCACGAAACCGAGGACCTTCTTGGCCAGCTTGTCGTTGATCTTGCCGCCGTCGATCAGCCCGTTGAGTTCGACCACGTGGGCCGGGGTCACGGGCAGGTCCGCGATCTCGACCTCGCGCTGCTTGGCGAGGCGGGCGATCTCACCCATCCACCACTTGCGCGCCACGGCGGCGGAGGCGCCCGCGGCAATGGTCTGCTCGATCTCGTCCAGCACACCCGCGTTGACGACGTCGCGGAACTCCTCGTCCGTGTACCCCCAGTCCGCCTTCAGCCGCTTGCGGCGCTCGGCGGGGGGCTCGGGAAGGCTCGCGCGCAGTTCCTCGATCCAGTCCGCCGTGGTCACCACGGGCACCAGGTCCGGTTCGGGGAAATAGCGGTAGTCGTCCGCGTCCGACTTGGGCCGCCCCGCGGTCGTGGACCGGGTGTCCTCGTGCCAGAAGCGGGTCTCCTGCGTGACCTTCTCCCCCGCGGCGAGCACGGCGGCGTGGCGCTGGATCTCGTAGCGCACGGTGCGCTCCACGGCGCGCAGCGAGTTCACGTTCTTCGTCTCCGAGCGCGTGCCGAACTGCGTGGCGCCCTTGGGCATCAGAGACACGTTCGCGTCGCAGCGCACGTTGCCGCGCTCCATGCGGGCGTCCGAGATGCCGAGGTTCTTCACGATCTCGCGGATCGCGGCCACGTAGGCGCGGGCCAGTTCCGGCGCCCGCTCCCCCGCACCCACGATGGGCTTGGTCACGATCTCGATGAGCGGCACACCTGCGCGGTTGTAGTCCACCAGGGAGTACTGCGCGTTCTGGATCCGCCCGGCATCCCCGCCCATGTGGGTCAGCTTGCCGGCGTCCTCCTCCATGTGGGCGCGCTCGATCTCCACGCGGAACTCCGTGCCGTCCTCCAGCTCGAGGTCCAGGTGCCCGTCGAACGCGATGGGCTCGTCGAACTGCGAGGTCTGGAAGTTCTTGGGGGTGTCCGGGTAGAAGTAGTTCTTCCGTGCGAAGTGGCACTTCTGCGCGATCGAGCAGTTCAGCGCGAGACCGAGCTTGATCGCGGATTCCACTGCCTTGCCGTTGACCACCGGCAGCACGCCGGGCAGCCCCAGGGACACCGGGGTCACGTTGGTGTTGGGCTCGTCCCCAAAGGTGTTGGGGGCGGCATCGAACATCTTGGTCTTGGTGTTCAGCTCCACGTGCACCTCGAACCCCAGGACGGGGTCGAAGCGCTCGAGGGCTTCCTCGAAGGACAGCACGTCCTGGCTCATCACTTGCCTCCCTGCGCGGCAGTGGCCGCAAAGTCACGAACGGTGGCGGTCACGTCGGCGCGTTCCCGCCACAGCGGGCCGCCCCACTGCTCGGTGAGCAACCGCTCCAGACCGGCTCCGGCGCGGTACACGCGGGCGTCCTCGCGCGCCGGTGCCATGAACTGGATCCCCACGGGCAGCCCGTCCTCCGGTGCCAGGCCGCCCGGCAGGGAGATCGCGGGGATCCCCGCGAGGTTGGTGGGGATCGTGGCGATGTCGTTCAGGTACATCTGCATGGGATCCGCGGACTCGTCCACGCCCCCGATGTCGAACGCGGTGGTGGGCGCGGTGGGCGAGATCAGCACGTCCGCCTCCTCAAACGCCGCCGCGAAATCACGCTGTACGAGCGTGCGCACCTGCTGTGCGGAACCGTAGTACGCGTCGTAGTACCCCGCGGACAGCGCATACGTCCCCAGGATGATCCGGCGCTTGACCTCGTCCCCGAAGCCTGCGGCGCGGGACGCGCTCATGACCTTCTCGATGGTGGGAGTGCCCTCGGGAGTGACGCGCAGACCGAAGCGCACGCCGTCGTACTTGGCCAGGTTGGAGGAGACCTCCGAGGACATGATCAGGTAATAGGCACCCAGCGCGTACTCGAAGTTGGGCGTCTGGACGTCCACGATCTCGGCGCCCGCGGCGCGCAGGAGTTCGAGGGACTCCTCGAAGCGCTGCTGCACACCGGCCTGAAAACCCTCGCCGCTCAGCTGCTGGACCACGCCCACGCGCAGCCCCTTGAGCCCACCCTCGGCCGCTCCCTCGCGCGCGGCGCGGGCGTAGGAGCCCACGGGATCCGTCAGCGAAGTGGAGTCGGCGGGATCGTGACCGCCCACGACCTCGTGCAACAGTGCGGCGTCGAGCACCGTGCGGGAGCACGGGCCCACCTGGTCGAGCGAGGACGCCATGGCAATCACGCCGTAACGGGACACCGAACCGTACGTGGGCTTGACGCCCACCGTGCCGGTCACGGCCGCGGGCTGGCGGATGGAGCCACCGGTGTCCGTGCCCAGGGCCAGGGGCGCCTGGAACGCGGAGACCGCGGCGGCGGAACCGCCACCGGAACCGCCCGGGATCTTGCGCAGGTCCCACGGGTTGCGCGTGGGACCGAACGCCGAGTGCTCGGTGGACGAACCCATGGCGAACTCGTCCAGGTTGGTCTTGCCCAGGATGGGCATGCGCGCCGCACGCAGCTTGCGGGTCACCGTGCCGTCGTACGGGCTCATCCAACCCTCGAGCATCCGGGACGCCGCCGTGGTGGGCTGGCCCTTGGTCACGATGAGGTCCTTGACCGCCACGGGCACACCCGCGAGCTCGGGCAACTGCTCACCCTTGGCGCGTGCCTCGTCCACACCACGGGCCACGTCCAGGGCCTCCTCGCGGTTGCGGTGCAGGAACGCGTTCAGCCCGTCGGTCCCGTGCGAGCGGTCCTGGGCGTCCAGCGGGGTGCCGTCCGTGGCCTCGATCTGCTCGAGGTGCGCGGTCACGGCGTCCACCGAGGAGACCTCACCGGAAGCCAGCTTGGCCGCGAGGTCCGCGGCGGACAGTTCTACGATGCGCTCGCTCATGCTCACTCCCCGTCCAGGATCGCCGGGACCCGGAACTTGCCGTCCTGGCTGTCCGGTGCGTTGCTCAGGGCTTCCTCCTGCGTGAGGGTCTCCCCCACCACGTCCTCGCGGAAGACGTTGTGCAACGGCAGGGGGTGGCTCGTGGCGGGGACGTCGTCCCCGGCGGCTTGGCTGACCGAGGCCACGGATTCGACGATGAGATCGAGTTCACCGGCCACACGGGCCAGTTCCTCGTCCGACATCTCGATGCGCGCGAGTTCGGCCAGGTGCGCCACCTGCTCGCGATTGATCGCAGACATGCATGCTCCTGGTATTCGCTGATTGGTTCCGATCCAGTCTAGCGAGCGCCTACCCTGGACTCAGTACTCCCGTTCTCCCGCCGATCTCCCGAAGGGGTCCCACTTCGTGGCTCAGTCCTCCGCCCGTTCATCACGACGCCGCTCCACGCCTTCCAAGGGCACCTCCCGGATGACCCGGGCGGACGCCGCGCGCGCCCGCGTGGATCACGACAACGCGTGGCGCCAGTGGGTCTCGGACTCCGCCGTGGAGACCGTGGACACCGCACTGAGCCACGTCCAGGCGGTCGTGGAGGAACAGGTGCGCCAATACGGAGCATTCCCGGCCTTCCTGGTCACCGGCGCCAAGGACGGGGAGTTCGAACTGGATTCGGTGGACCCGTCTCGTGTGAACGATCTGGCCCCCCAGGACGTGCTGGCCGAACTGCGGGACATCGCGCGAGAGAAGGCCTCCGGATTGCTCGTCGCCGCACTGGCCTACCCGGCCACCCTCCCGGACCGCTCCGGTGCCACCGCGGTGATCGTGGAGGTAGCCCACCGCGAACGGCTCAGCCTGGAAGTTATCCAGGAATACAATGTCGTGGAGGCCAAGGGCCGCACGTTCGTGAACTTTGGCGATCCGCACACGGATCGAGCGGATCCGTGGTTGTTCGCGGTGCGTGACTGAGACCCGGACATCGCCTCCTCCGACGGGACGACCCGTCAGCACACCGGATAGCTCGGGGACGACCCCGCCCGGACCGGGGCGCGCACAGTCCCGAGAATCGAGCTGACGCTTCCATGTCCCCCACGCGTCGTTCCATCCTGACTCCGGGAGCCCTGGCCCGCGTGATCGCGGGATGGGGATTCTTCGTGCTGCTTCAACTCTCCGGCTCGCTGCTGGCCCCACCCGTGTCCTCCCCGCTGCTCGTGGGGGCGCTCGTGGTGATCGTGGGCGTGATCCTGTACGCGGCCACGGGCGTCGTGCAACAGGCCGAACACCTGGCCCACAGGCTCGGCGATCCGTACGGTTCGCTGGTGCTGACCCTGTCCATCGTCGTGATCGAGGTGGTGTTGATCTCCGCCGTCATGCTGGGCCCCGGTGAGCACGCCACGATCGCGCGGGACTCCGTGATGGCCGTGGCCATGATCATCCTCAACCTGGTAATCGGTCTGTGCCTGCTCGTGGGCGGCCTCAAGCACGGGGACATGGCCCACAATCGGACGGGAACCTCCAACTACCTGGCGCTGCTCGTGGTCCTGAGCGCCCTGGCCTTCGTGCTACCCGCGGCCCTCGGCACCGACGGCGCGTACCAGCCGTGGCAGGAGATCTCCATCATCGCAGTCACTGTGGCGATCTACGCGTTCTTCCTGTACCGACAGGCGGGCGCGCAGGCCGTGGACTTCACCGAAGTGGACCCCCGGTTGCGCCCGGGTCCGGAGACCGCGGCCCGGGAGACGACGACGACGCGTCCTTCCCTGCGCTCGGTCCTGGCCGAGCACCGCACCGAGATCCTCGCGCGCCTGGCATTGCTCGTGATCACCGTGGTGCCCATCGTGGTGCTGTCCCACGACATGGCCTCGCTGTTGGACGATGGGCTCGGCCGTGTGGGGGCACCGCCCGCGCTGGCCGGCGTGCTGATCGCGGCCATCGTGTTCCTGCCCGAATCCCTCACCGCGCTGCGCGCCGCGCTGGCCGGGGAGATCCAGCGCGTGAGCAACCTGTGCCACGGGGCGCTGGTGTCCACGGTGGGGTTGACCATCCCGGCGATACTCGTGATCGGGCTGCTCACCGATCAAACGGTCGTGCTCGCCGAGAGCCCCGCGAACCTGGTGCTGCTCGGGATCACGCTGGGACTGTCCCTCACCACGTTCGCATCCTCCAGGGTCACGTCGATCCACGGTGCGGCGCACCTGGTGATCTTCGCGGCCTACGGGATCACGGTGTTCTCCTGATGCGCAACTGACCCCGCTGGGAGGCCCAGCGGGGTCAGTCCGACAGCGGATCAGCGAGCCGCGTTCACCACGAGGGGAGCTCGGGCAGGGCGCCCTCGGACTCCACGAACTCGTCGTCACCGCGGGCCAGCCACCGCAGCATGCCCTCGCGGTCGGAGGTGATGAGCTGACCGCCGTCGCCGATGATCCACTCGTCCCGCTCCTCGGTGCGCAGGGTCATCCCCGGGGCACCCTTGGCCCGCATGGTGCGCACCGCGGCCTCCACGGCGTTGAGCAGGGAGTCCGGGTCCGCTTCCGCCACGGTCCACGTGGTGTCCAGGTCGTGGTGGTGCACCACGACCTCCGCGATCCGCACCGCGGGCACGGACGTGGCCGGGACGGGCTTACCGTGCAGGTCGAGCTCTTCGGTGACGATGTCGCCCTTGAGACGCTCGCACTGCTCGGCGAAGAACTGCGCGTTCTGCTTGAAGGTCTCGATCAGCTCGTCCTTGGGCAGCGCGGCGAGCTCGTCGATCTCCTGCTCGCGCGCCTCGTGGGACTCGTAGGGCTGCTGCGGTTCACCCGTGGTGGCCCAGTCGATGAGCTTGACCAGGGCGCGGGCGTTGGAGGCCAGGTGCGCGATCACGTGCGCGCGGTCCCAACCCTCGCACAGGGTGGGGCCCACCATTTCTTCGTCCGAGAGGGACTCCACGGTCGCGAGGAACATGTCGGTCTCCCGCCTCAGACGGGAGAGGTCGGAGTTGAGGCGTGCCGGATTCATCATGGCTCCCACTGTAGTAATTCCCCACGCGAGCCAGCGCACGATGGCAGGGCTCAACACATACGCATATCGTCCGAGTCCCCCATGGGCGGAGCCCCGGGCTGCCGCGCGAACCGCGCTGCTCCCGGGGCTCCGATCATGCTCAGGACACCGTGTGGGCCAACTGCTGACGCAGTTCGCGGCGCGTGCGCTGGGCCTCGGGCGAGGGCACGGGCACCGCGGCGAGCAAGCGCTTGGTGTACTCCTGCTCGGGGTGGCGCAGCACCGCTTCGCGCGAGCCCTGTTCCACGATGTGCCCGTGCTGCATGACCACGATCCGGTTGGCGAGCCGGTCGATCACCGCGAGGTCGTGGGTCACGAACAAGCACGCGAAGCCCATCTCCGCTTGCAGCTGCTCGAACAATTCCAGGACCGTGGCCTGCACGGACACGTCCAGCGCGGACGTGGGTTCATCCGCCACGAGCAGTTTCGGCTTCAGGGACAGGGCCCGGGCGATGCCCACGCGCTGCTTCTGACCGCCCGAGAGCTCGTGCGGGTAACGGTTGCGGTAGTTGCGCGGCAACCGCACCTGGTCCAGGAGTTGCTCGATGCGCTGCTGCAGTTGCGCCCCTTTTGCCTCGCCGGCCAGGAACATGGGCTCACCGATCGACTCACCGATCGGCAGCCGCGGGTTCAGCGAGGACGCGGGGTCCTGGAAGACCATGCCCACGTCCTTGCGCACCGCGTTGAGCTTGGCGCGCGGGGCACCGTGCAGTTCCACGCCGTCCACCACAAGCGATCCCTCGACCACGGGCAGCAGTCCCACCGCGGCGCGGCCGATCGTGGTCTTGCCGGAACCGGATTCACCCACGAGACCCACGGTCTCCCCGGCTGCCACGGTGAGGCTGACGCCCTCGACCGCGCGGAACGCGGGGTTGCGGCCCTGCTTGGGGTACTCGATGGCCACGTCCTTCAACTGCAGCACCGGTTCCACGACCCGCTGGGCGAGCGTGTCCATGGACGCTGCCTCCGCCGTGCTGCGGTCCACCACCATGGGCATGACCACGGAACGCTCGAGCGCGGCGACCATGTCCACGGACTCGTCGTTCTCGTTGCCCTGGCCCAGGTGGGGCACGGCCTCGAGCAACGAGCGGGTGTAGGGGTGGCGCGGTGCGGTGAAGATCTGCTCCGCCGTGCCCTGTTCCACGATCACGCCCTTCTGCATGACCGCGATGTTGTCCGCGAGGTCCGCCACCACACCCATGTCGTGGGTGATCAGGATGACCGCCGAGTCCAGCTGGTCCTTGAGGTTGCGGATCAGGTCCAGGATCTCCGCCTGTACGGTCACGTCCAGGGCCGTGGTGGGCTCGTCCGCGATCAGCAGTTTGGGGTCGCACGAGAGGGACTGCGCGATCATCGCGCGCTGCCGCTGACCACCGGAGAGCTGGTGGGGGTAGGAACGGAACGCCTTCTCGGGGTCCGGCAGTTCCACCATGGTGAGCATCTGCCGGGCACGTTCGGCGGCCTCGGCGGGTGAGATGTCCCGGTGCAGGCGGATGGTCTCCACGATCTGCTGGCCCACCGTGTACACGGGGTTCAGCGCGGTCATGGGCTCCTGGAAGATCACGGCGATCTCCTCGCCACGCACGCGCCGCAGCGCGTTGCCGCGCAGCCCGATCAGTTCCTCCCCGGCCAGCACGGCCGAACCGCGCACGCGTGCGTTGGAGGGCAGCAGCCCCAGCATGGACATCGAGCTCGCGGACTTGCCCGAACCGGACTCGCCCACGATCGCGAGCACCTCCCCCGCTGCGACGTCGTAGTTCAGGTCGATCGCGGCCGGCGCCCAGTCCCGGTCCACGCCGAAGTCCACGGACAGCCCGCGCACGCTCAGCACGGGTTCACCGCGGGCCACGGTCCTGCGGGCCGGGCCGCGCCGCACGGTGGGTTCGTTGCGCTGCGCCCGCCGACCACGCCGTTTCTGCGCGCCCTCGGCGGTGGCACCCGCCGCGGCACTGCCGTCGGCGGCTGCACCCGCGGCCGCGGTTCCGTCGGCGCGACCGGTGACCGCAGCGGCGTCGGCGGCCGTGGCACCGGACGATCCGGCAGCGCGAGCGTGAGCCGCGGAGGGGTTACCGGGGCCTTCGGTGGCCACCCGCCCGTCGCCGCTCGGCGTGCCGTCCCACGGGGCGTTGTGCTCGGCGGCCGTGGCCTCGTGCGACGACGCCGCGTTCGGGTCCTGCGCCGCGTCGTGGGGTCGCGGGGTGCCCTCGGGCTGGTTCGAGGTGCTCATCGTGTGTGCTCCATCGTGTCGAGAACTGGGCGCGCGGCCGCAGCACGCGCGCATTGCCTAGCATGGGGGTCATGACCCGAGAACCCGCCGGCGAGCCCGAAACCTACCGAGCGTCGTCGGCCCCGTGGCTCACGGGATTCCTGGTGGTCCTGGGTCTGGTGGTGTGCTTCGCGGGCTGGGGCCACACCGTGGCGCACCACGCGGGCGCCGTGTTCGGTGGTCTCGCCCTGGCGGCGCTCGGGTACGCGCTGTACTGGCGCCCCCGGCTCGAGGTGCACGCGGACGAGGTGCGCGTGGTGAACCCCCTGCGCACGGTGAGCATTCCGTGGAGCCGGATCGTGGACGTGCGCACCCGTTTCGCGGTGACCATCGCCACGGACCAGGGCGCCCACTCGTGTTTCGCCCTGCCCTCCGCCGGTGCGGGCGCCGCCCTGCGCTCCGGTGTGGACGCCGTGAACCGCAATCACCCGATCGCCCGACCGGGCGGCGCGGTGCGCGTGGGCGACCTGACCTCGACCGCTTCCGGCGCCGCCGCGCACCGCGTCCGCGACACGTGGCAACGCAAGATCGAGACCGGTGAGCTGGACGTCTTTGCCCGGGACGCCGCACCCGATTCGGTGCGGGTCCGCTACGTGCCCGGCCCGCTCGCGGCGATCGTGCCGCTGGCCGCCGCGAGCGCCGTGCTGTTCACCGTGTGAACTGATCATCGTCCGTCCCGGCCGGTGTCCCCGCGCGTCCCTGTCTCGGCCCCGGCGTTCACCGCGGGCTTCGTCCCCGGCTCGGATGCGGTGAGCGCGTCCGGGTACTGGTCCGTGCGCTCGCCGGTCTCGCGGGCGCGCTTGGGGTTGAACTTGCGCTGGCGCGGGTCGAACGCGTCACGCAGACCGTCACCGATGAAGTTGATGGTCAGCGCGATCGCCACGATGAACACACCCGGCCACCAGAACAACCACGGACGGGTCGCGAAGGCGGTCTGGTTCTCGCTGATCAACCGGCCCAGGGACCAGTCCGGGGCCTGGATACCCAGACCCAGGTAGGACAGCGCGGTCTCCAGCAGGATCGCCGAGGACATCAACAGCGTGATGTTCACGGTGATCACACCCACGGTGTTGGGCAGGATGTGCTTGAAGATGATCCGCCCGCTCGAGGCACCGGCCAGTCGCGCGGCGTCCACGAACTCGCGCTCGCGCAGCGTGAGGAACTCACCGCGCACCAGGCGCGCGAGCGGCGGCCACGAGGCTAGACCGATCAGCAGACCCAGGGCGATCACCGTGGCGAACGTGGGCAGGTTGTGGGCGCGCACCCACGAGATGGCCAGGCGGCCCAACAGGGCTGCCAGGATCACCAGGGGGATGATGATGATCACGTCGGTCAGACGCATCAGCACGGCCTCGGTCCAGCCCCGGAAGTACCCGGAGAGGCCACCCACCACGGTGCCCACGAGGCCCGCGATAAGGCCCACCACGATCATGACCACCAGGGAGTACTGGGTGCCCTGCATGGCCATGGCGAACAGGTCACGGCCCAGGTTGTCCTGGCCGAACGGGTGCTCCCCGAGCGAGGGCGGGAGCAGGGACAGCGTGGGCCGGCCACCGTTGAGCACGGTTCCCGTGGCGTCCGGGTTCCACTTCCACCATCCCGGGATGGGACCGACACCCAGCGAGGTGACGGACAGCACCACGATGAACAACAGGACGATCAGGGACACGACGGCGCCCGTGTTGCCGAAGAACCGCTGGCGTACCAGCTGACCCTGGCTCTTGCCGCGCACGTCCTCGGGCTTCTCGCCGGTCTGCGGGGTCTGTTCGACCTGCTGGGGGACGTCGATAGGTTGTGGCTGGCTCATGCTTTCACCCTCACGCGCGGGTCGAGTACGGAGTACACCAGGTCAGCGATCAGGTTGAAGACCATGGCGACGATGCCGGTGATCAGGAACACGCCCATCACCGGGTTGGGGTCTACGTTGCGCACCGATTGGATGAACAACTGCCCCATACCGGTGAACGCGAATACGGATTCCGTGATGATCGCGCCGCCGATCAGACCGCCGATGTCGTAGGCCACGAGCGTGGCCAGCGGGATCAGCGCGTTGCGGAACGCGTGACGCATGACCACGGTCCGCTCCGACAGGCCCTTGGCGCGCGCGGTGCGCACGTAGTCCTGGCCCATGATCTCCAGCATGGACGCGCGCGAGTACCGCGAGTAGGACGCGAGCGCCAGCAGGGTGATACAGATGGTGGGCAGCAAGAGGTGGGTGAACCGGTCCAGGCCGGTGATCCAGAAGTCACCCGACAAGCCCGGGGTGGAGGAGTTGGCCGTGGCGATGGGCCGGCCCCGGATGTGACCGGAGTTCACGTAGTCCGGCCACGACTGCATGAAGCGGTCCAGGATGATCAGCAGGGCCACGAAGAAGCCGGTGACCCCGCCCACGCGGGCGCCCTGACCACGGTCGTAGCCTCCGGCGACGTAACCGGCTCCCACACCCACCAGGATCATCACGACGACCAACGCCAGTAGAGTCAGCAGCCCGCCCCCGACGAAGAGGGCCTGGACGGGGAAGTACAGCACGAGACCCACCACCACGGTGGCCAGCCCGGCGTACAGGGCCCGCTTGTTGCGTAGTCCCGCTATGAGCACGGTGGCGATCACGGCCATCAGAATGCCGGTCAGTGCGATCAGCGGGATGCCCAGGAAGGGGTGCGCGAGCCAGTTGGTCGCGAGCACGAAGTAGATGATCCCGAAGGTGACCACGAAGCCCAGGACACCCATGAGGATGCGGGTCCGCGTGCGCCCGAACGAGACCAGGAACCAGATGAGCCCAGCCACCACGGAGATTGCGA
This sequence comes from Kocuria sp. PD6, assembly GCF_031844145.1. Lineage (NCBI taxonomy): Bacteria > Bacillati > Actinomycetota > Actinomycetes > Micrococcales > Micrococcaceae > Kocuria > Kocuria sp. PD6. The sequence goes on along the minus strand of NZ_JAUZUS010000011.1, from coordinate 71,409 downwards.
GCAGCGCCCCGATGGACAGTGACGGGTTCTGCAGGAAGTCGTTGAACTGAATGGCCGCCACTTCCTTGAGCAGCACCGCGAGCCAGAAGCTCGGCAGCGAGAAGCACAGGAAGGTCAGGAACGTGATGCCGTAGTCCAGGCCCGAGTACTGCCGCAGTGCGGAGACGATACCCAGGGTGATACCCACGACGATGGCCAGGATGGTACCGATCGTGACCAGCATGATGGTCTGGCCCATGGCGAAGGAGAGTAGGCTCGTCACCTCCTGGCCCTCGCGGCTCACGCCCAGGGAGCAGGTGTCCGCAAAGGGCACGAGGCACCCGAGTGCCCCGCCGAGCCACGTGAAGTAGCGCAGCACGGGCGGTGTGTCCAGGTTGAGGGCCTCCACGCGGGCGGGGATCAGCTGTTGGGCGTTGGGGTTTCCGTACAGGTCCCACAGCGGGTCGCCGGAGGCCGCCGTCATGAGGTACACGAGGAACGATGCGCCCAGCAGGATGAGGACGGCGGTGATGAGCCGTCTGAGGATGTAAGAAATCATGATGCTGCCTCTGAACGAGTGGTGGTCACGACGCTGCGCGGACACGGCGTTCCGCGCCCGCGCAGCATCATGAGGGGAAGGACTCGGTCAACCGAGGTCGACCGTCCTACTTGCGGCTCCACTCGGAAACGTTCCAGAACACGCCGGTCTGGTTCGGCTGGTACTTGTCCACTCCGGCGATCTTGTCCGAGGTGGCCACGTAGCCCACGGACTGGAACAGCGGGAGGCCGTAGGCGTCCTCGAAGGTGTGCTTGTCCACCTCAGCGATCTGGTCGTTGCGCGAGGACTCGTCCAGGTTGGCGCGGGCCTCGTCCACGAGCTTGTCCACGTCCGCGTTCGAGTACTCGTTGTAGTTGCCGCCGCCGCCGGTCTTGAAGATCTGCGAGAGCATCTCGGTGCCCACGCCCGGGGAGACCCAGCCGTACAGGGACGCGTCGTAGTCGCCGTCCGCGAGCTTCTCGGACCAGTTGGGATCGCCCAGGTCCTCGACCTTGAACCCGGCCTTCTCCGCGGACTCCTTGATCAGCTGGAAGGTGTCCACGCGCTGCGGATTGCCGTTGTTGTAAAGGATCCGCACGGTGGGGGTCTTGCCGTCGAGCAGCTTCTTGGCGCCGTCGATGTCCACGTCCCCGTAGAGTTTCTTGGCGTCGTTCTTCTCCACGGCCTTGGTGTAGGGCTCGCCCTGGCTGGAGACGAACATCTGCGAGTTGAGCACCTCGGCGTCCTCCTTGACCGGCTTGATCAGCTGGTCGAGGATCTGCTGGCGCGGGATGGTCTTCAGGAACGCCTCGCGGGTCTCCTTGTCCTTGAAGGTGTCCGAGCCGAAGTTCAGGTCCACGTGGTCGTACGCGAGCTGGTCGCCCTGCTGCACGTTCACATTCTCGATCTGCTTGACCTGGTCCATCGTGTCCTTGTTGACGTTGATCGGCTGCATGATGTCCACTTCGCCGTTGCGCAGCGCCTGGATCTGAGCCGTGGCGTCGCCGATGGTGCGCAGGGTGATCTCGTCCAGCTTGCCGGGCATGCTGCCGTTGTAGTTCTCGTTCTTCTTGAGCGTGACCGAATTGTTTTCCACCACATTGTCGATCGTGAACGGACCGTTGGACACGAGGACGTCCTTGTCCTCGGGCGTGGAGGTGAAGTTGAAGGAGGTGTCCCAGGCCTTGCCGATCTTCTCGAGTTCGGGCTGCTTCTGGGGGTTCTTGGAGTCGCCCTTCTTCTGGTTCTCGAGCACCTTGAGTAGCTCGTCCTCGGACATCCCGGCCTTCTTGGCCACCACGTGCGCGGGCATCAGGTAGTTCTGGTCGAAGGCGATCTCCCAGTCCGCGTTCTGCTTGCCCCACGTGACGGTCATGGTCTTGCCGTCCTCGGAGAACTCGGGCTTGTCCGTGGAGCTCAGGATGTCCGTGGAGCCGGCGATCGTGAAGTAGTCCTTGCCGGCCTTGCCGTCCTCGCTCGCGTCATTGGCGTAGCCGGAGAGCACGGACCACCACAGCATGAGGTCGGCCTTGTCCACCGCGTTGCCGTCGGACCACTTGGGGTCCTTGATCGTGTACTCGACGGTCAGGGGATCGTCCGAGACCTTCTTGTACGTGCCGAAGCCCTCGTTGGGGTGGATCTTCTGCTCCGGGTCCACCGTGATGAACCCTTCGCGGGTCATCTGGACCACGTGGCCGTTGATGTCCACGTTCGTCTTGGTGTAGCCCGGATTGGCACCCGAGAACTTGTTGGTCTCGGCGACATTGACCACGCCGCCGCTCTGGGCGCTTGCGCTGCTGTCACCGCCGCCGCCGTTGCTGTCGTTGCCGCCGCCCACGCTGGCGCAGCCAGTCAGCGTGAGTGCAGCGATTGCCGCGACGGACACGGCAGCCTTCCCCTTGAAGGTGTACTTTCCCATGACGTTTCCTCCCGATATGGTGTCCATGGAATGTGCGTTGCACCCCGGTGGTTGTTACCCCGAGTCGGGGCTGGCATCACCGATGGATTGTGGTGCGTCTCACGATGAAGCACAGGTTACTCGCGGATAACCTTTTCGGGGAGAAACCTTCCGCGTGTCACGGGAGTGTCGGATGATTTCGTCGTGGCGCGGGCAATGCCGAGCATCGAATCACATTCCGTGATATTGGCCGTACGCTGTTGCCATCATCACTTCGCCCCGTCAGGAGGCCCCCCGTGACCAACACACCGCACGAGCCCCGTAACGCGCCCCGCTTCCCCCCGGACGACGCCGCACGCCCGCCTCACACTCCCGGCTCCCGTTCCGCGGGCAAACCGCTGCGCGAGGGGTACGCGAACGCGCACGCGGCGCCGTCGGCCCCCGTGGACGCGCAACGTCCCGGGACGGCGGTCACGGACAGCGGGACCGCGCACTCGGCCTCGGGGGCAGGGGGTACGGCCTCCCCCGTGGATCCCTCGCTGGACAAGCCCGTCAAGCGCGGCGTGTCGGGGACCGTGTGGGCGGCGCTGATCCTGGGCGTGATCGTGCTGATCCTGTTGCTGGTCTTTATCATCCAGAACAACGTGGCCACGCGATTCGAGTACATGGCGTGGACGTTCAGCCTTCCGTTGGGCGTGGCCATGCTGCTCTCGGCGATCGCCGGGGCCCTGATCATGGCCCTCGTGGGGTCCGTGCGGATGTTCTCCTTGAGTCACCGCGTGCGCAAGCTCGAACGCGAGCGCGAGCGGATCAGGACCTCGCTGCACGGCTGAGAGCCCACTGCACCACGGCGCGCGGCGCCGGTCGATCGGGACCGGCGCCGCGTGTCGTCGTACTCCGGGGAGTGCGCGAGCGTGACAGCGCGTAGGGCGCGTGGTGACCAGCCGGTGGGCCCGCCGCACACGGAATCGGGTGCGGGCCAGCGGGTATCCTGGGAGGCAGCCCAGTGACCGTCAACGCAAGGAGCCATCGCTCATGCCCAAGATCATCTACACCGAGACCGACGAAGCACCCATGCTCGCTACGTACTCGTTCAAGCCGATCGTGGAGGCGTTCGCGTCCACCGCCGGTGTGGAGGTGGAGACCCGGGACATTTCCCTGGCCGCGCGCATCCTGGCCCAGTTCCCGGACCGCCTCACCGACGAGCAGCGGGTCCCGGACACCCTGGCCGAGCTGGGCGAACTCGTGGAGACCCCGGAAGCGAACATCGTCAAGCTGCCGAACATCTCCGCGTCCATCCCGCAGCTGAAGGCAACCATCAAGGAGTTGCAGGCGGACGGCTACGACCTGCCGGACTACCCCGAGGTCGCCACCTCGGACGAGGCCAAGGACATCCGCGCGCGTTACGACCGTGTCAAGGGCTCCGCCGTGAACCCCGTGCTGCGCGAGGGCAACTCGGACCGCCGAGCCCCCAAGGCCGTGAAGAACTACGCCCGGCAGCACCCGCACTCCATGGGCGAGTGGAGCAAGGACTCCAAGACCAACGTGGCCACCCTCGGCCACGACGACTTCCGCAGCAACGAGAAGTCCGTGATCATCCCCGAGGACGACACCCTGACCATCCAGCTCGTCACCGACCGGGGCACCACGGTGCTCAAGGAGTCCTTGCCCGTACTGGCCGGTGAGGTCGTGGACGGCACCTTCATGAGCGCCGCCGCGCTGGACGCGTTCCTCGCGGAGCAGGTGGCCCGCGCCAAGTCCGAGGACGTCCTGTTCTCCACCCACCTCAAGGCCACCATGATGAAGGTCTCCGACCCCATCATCTTCGGCCACGTGGTCACCGCGTTCTTCCGGGACGTCTTCGACCGCTACGGAGAGGACCTCGCCAAGGCGGGGCTGTCCCCCAACGACGGCCTGGGTGGAATCCTCTCGGGCCTGGACGCCCTGGACAACGGCCAGGAGATCAAGGCCGCGTTCGACAAGGCGATCGACGAGGGCCCCGAGCTGGCCTACGTGAACTCGGACAAGGGCATCACCAATCTCCACGTGCTCTCGGACGTGATCGTGGACGCCTCTATGCCCGCCATGATCCGCACGTCCGGAAAGATGTGGGGTCGCGAGGGCGAGCAGAAGGACACCCTGGCCGTGTTGCCGGACTCCTCCTACGCGGGGGTCTACCAGGTCGTGATCGACGACTGCCGCGAGAACGGCGCGTACGATCCCACGACCATGGGTACCGTCCCCAATGTGGGTTTGATGGCACAGAAGGCCGAGGAGTACGGCTCCCACGACAAGACCTTCGAGATCCAGGACGCTGGCACCGTCCAGGTGGTCAACGGTGCCGGTGAGGTGCTGCTGTCCCACGAGGTCCAGCCCGGTGACATCTGGCGTGCGTGCCAGGCCAAGGACGCCCCCATCAAGGACTGGGTGCAGCTGGCCGTGCGGCGTTCCCGCGACTCCGGGATGCCCGCCGTGTTCTGGCTGGACGAGTCCCGCGCCCACGACCGCAACCTGATCACCAAGGTGGAGCAGTACCTCGCGGAGGAGGACACCGACGGTCTGGACCTGCGGATCCTCTCCCCCGCGGAGGCCACCAAGTTCACGGTGGAGCGGCTGCGCCGCGGCGAGGACACCATCTCGGTGACCGGTAACGTGCTGCGCGACTACCTCACGGACCTGTTCCCCATCCTGGAACTGGGCACGTCCGCCAAGATGCTGTCCATCGTGCCGCTCATGAACGGCGGTGGCCTGTTCGAGACCGGCGCCGGTGGTTCCGCGCCCAAGCACGTGCAGCAGCTGCAGGAGGAGAACCACCTGCGCTGGGATTCCCTGGGTGAGTTCCTGGCGCTCGCCGCGTCCTTCGAGCACCTCGCCAGCCGCTACGACAATGCCAAGGCGCAGGTCCTCGCGGATACCCTGGACCGCGCGACCGGGACCTTCCTCAACGAGAACAAGTCCCCGTCCCGGAAGGTCAACGAGCTCGACAACCGCGGTTCGCACTACTACCTGGCCAAGTTCTGGGCCGAGGAGCTCGCGCAGCAGACCGAGGACTCCGAGCTCGCGCAGGCGTTCCAGAAGGTCGCTTCCGAGCTGCGCGAGAACGAGGACACCATCAACGCCGAACTGCTGGACGTGCAGGGTTCCCCCGCGGATCTCGGCGGGTACTACTGGCCCGTCCCGGAGAAGGTCTCCGCGGTGATGCGCCCCTCCGCCACGCTCAACGAGATCGTGGACGGGCTCAGCGCCTGACGTTCCGGAGTGTCTCGCGCGTGTGAGGGACCCAGGTTCGCGCGCGCGCAGCAACCGACGACGACGCCGCGTCGCCTCCGTACGGGGGCGGTGCGGCGTCGTTCCTTATCCGTCCCGAAAGATCCGGACACGCGAAAGGGGCGGGACCGCACGGCCCCGCCCCTCCTCCGGTGAGCTGATCAGGAGACGGCGGCGACAGCGGCGTCGTAGTCCGGCTCCTCGGTGATCTCCCCGACGAGCTGGGTGTGGACGACCTTGCCGTTCTCGTCCACGACCACGACGGCGCGGGCCAGCAGACCCTCGAGCGGGCCGTCCGTCTGGGTCACACCGTAGTCCTCGCCGAAGGACGAACGGAACGCGGACGCGGTGGTGACGTTGTCGATGCCCTCCGCGGCGCAGAACCGGCCCTGCGCGAACGGCAGGTCCTTGGAGACACACACCACGGCGGTGTTCTGCAGGGACGCGGCGCGCTGGTTGAACTCGCGCACGGACTGGGCACACACGCCCGTGTCCAGGGACGGGAAGATGTTGAGCACCATGCGCTTGCCCGTGAACTCGTCCGAGGCCACGGGGCTCAGATCCGCTCCCACGAGGTCGAAGGACGGCGCGGACTCTCCCTGGGCGGGCAGCTCGCCGACGGTGTGGACGGGGTTTCCTTGGAATGCAGTAGTAGCCATGTCTCCATTGTGGTGCGCGCCACTGGCCCGTGACACGCATGTCCGCCGTGCGCTGAACCGGGCTCGCTGATAGCCTCTGTGCCACCCCGCCCCGTGAGACGAGTCACACGGGTACCCCGCATCAGAGTCGCGTGACCGCCGGGCACCCCGGAGCGCGCAGCCCAGGAGGAATCACCGTGAGTACCACTCCCGTCACCGTGGCCGTGACCGGCGCCGCCGGCCAGATCGGATACAGCCTGCTGTTCCGGATCGCCCACGGGGACCTGCTCGGCCCCGAACGCCCCGTCCGGCTGAGGCTTCTGGAGATCTCGCAGGCCCTGCCCGCCCTCGAGGGAACCGTCATGGAACTGCAGGACTGCGCGTTCCCGCTGCTCGCGGACGTGGAGATCGACTCCGACGCCCGCACGGTGTTCGACGGCGCTCAGCTCGCCTTGCTCGTGGGTGCCCGCCCGCGGGCCAAGGGGATGGAACGCAGCGACCTGCTTGAGGCCAACGGTGCGATCTTCACGGAACAGGGCCGAGCCCTCAACGACGTGGCCCACGACGACGTGCGCGTGGTCGTGACCGGCAACCCGGCCAACACCAACGCGCTGATCGCCCAGCGCAACGCCCCGGACATCCCCGAGTCCCGGTTCAGCGCCCTGACCCGGTTGGACCACAACCGGGCCGCGGCCATGCTCGCCGCTGAGACCAAAACCTCGGTCGCGACGGTCAAGAACCTCAGCGTGTGGGGCAACCACTCCGCCACGCAGTACCCGGATCTGGACCACGCGATGGTGGCCGGGCGGCCCGCCCTGGACCTGGTGTCCCGCAAATGGGTCACGGACACGTTCATCCCCACGGTGTCCCAGCGGGGCGCGGCGGTGCTGCAGGCCCGCGGTGCGTCCTCCGCCGCATCCGCGGCGAGCGCGACGCTCGATCACGCCCGCGACCTCATGCTCGGTAACCGCCACGGGGACTGGACGTCCATGGCCGTGGTCTCCGACGGTTCCTACGGTGTCCCGGCCGGCCTGGTCAGCTCGTTCCCGGTCACCACGTCCGGGGGCGACTGGTCCGTGGTGCAGGGCCTGGAGATCTCCGAGTTCTCGCGTTCACGCATCGACGCGTCCGTGGCGGAACTCGAGTCCGAGCGCGACGCCGTGCAGCAACTGGGCTTGATCTGAGCCCGGCCCTGACCCGCACCGCCGTGTGCGGGGCGGGTCAGGAGTTCTCGGCCAGGGCGACGCGGAACGCTTGCTCGGCGGCGTCGGAGAAGGGGACGAAGACGACGGTGTCCACGGAGGTGTCCGCGGCGAGGACCGTGCGCACGGCGATCCGGGCGGCGTCGTCCAAGGGCCAGCCGTAGATCCCGGCGGAGACCGCGGGGAAGGCCACGGACACGGCGCCGATCTCGTCCGCCACGCGCAGCGACTCGCGGTAGCACGAGGCCAGGACGTCACTGCGATCGGTCTTCTTCGCGAACACCGGGCCCACCGTGTGGATGACCCACGTGGCGGGCAGGTCATACCCCTTGGTCGCCACGGCCCCGCCCGCGGGCAGCCCGTCCGGGAGGGTCGTCTCCCGCAACTGCTTGCACTCGGCGAGCAGCTGTTTCCCGGCGGCGCGGTGGATCGCCCCGTCCACACCGCCTCCGCCCAGGAGCTTGGAGTTGGCCGCGTTGACGATCGCGTCCGCGTGGACCTTCGTGATGTCACCCTTGCGAATCTCGATGTTCATACGGCCACACTAGTCCCGCCCCGTCAGCGAGCCCCATGGGCCCCTAGGCTGGGAGCATGGCCGATCTCGAACTGTTCGACGATTCAGGGGTCCACACCGTCCTGTGCGTGGTGGCCCATCCGGACGACATGGAGTACGGGGGTTCGGCCGCCGTCGCCCGCTGGACCCGGCGCGGCGCGACGGTGAGCTACCTATTGTTGACCGCCGGGGAGGCGGGGATCCGGGACCGCGATCCGAGCGACGTCGGCCCGTTGCGGCGGGACGAACAGGAAGCGGCGTGCCGGGCCGTGGGGGTCACCGATCTGCGGATCCTGGACCTGCCGGACGGGACCCTCCAATACGGACTGGACCTGCGGCGCAGGATCGCGCGGGTGATCCGCGAGGTCCGCCCGGACACCGTGGTCACGATCGACTGGTCCGTGGAGGCCGGGTGGGGTCTCAACCAGGCCGACCACCGCGTGGCCGGGATGGCCGCGCTCGACGCCCTGCGGGACGCCGATAATCCGTGGGTGTTCCGGGAGCTGCTCGAGGACGAGGGGCTCGAGGCGTGGGGCGCCGAACGGTTGCTCGTCACGGGCGCGCAACCCGATCATGCGATCGAACTGTCCGAGGAGGACATCACCGCGGCGGTCGAGTCGCTGCGCTGCCACGAGCAGTACCTCGCCGCGCTGGACGGGCACCCGGATCCGCACGAGATGATCACGGGCATGACCGAAGGCGCCGGGCGCGCCGCGGGTGTGGACCACGCTCTCGGGGTGCGGGTCTTCCCACTCTGACGTCCTCGGAGTTGTCCGCGGAGACGTCACCAGGGGCGACGGCGCCCGTGCCCCCGCGGGACGCTGGCACTGGCGCCGTTCGCCTCCCCGCAATGTCTCGTAGCAGTCAGCCCCTCCCCCGGGCGCGCGCGTCACGGGAACGGTCTCCCCCAGCGCGATGAGACACACCGCGACCACGTTGGTCCCGGCCACCCCGGTGAAGAACCCGAAGGCCCGGGCGGGGACGTGCAGGTCCTCGAGAACCCGCTGCGGATAGGCGACCACGCGCCACGCGGTGAGGACCACGAGCATCGCCTAGACCGCGAGTGCGAACCCCATGACCACGGTGGTGGGTCCGTGGAATCCCAGGTGGTACGCCCCCACGGAGACGATGCCGGAGGCGATGACCACCGCAAAGCACGACCGCGGCAGGCTCGCCACAGTGCTCTTCAGCGCACCCAGTGCCCGTCCGGTGATCCCTGCCGTGGCTGTGCCGCTCACGCGTCCTCGACCGGGGCCGCATAGAACCACCGGCCTGCACGCCTGGCGAACCGGGAGTTCTCGCGCAGCACGCCCGGACCGTCGGGACCGCGGTAGGTGGCCTCGAACTCGACGGTGCCGGCGGCGTCGTCCTCCCCGCCTGCCTCCGTGCGCACGATCGTGAGCCCCGTCCATTCGACCCGGGGATCGCTCGCCGTGTCCGCCGGACGGTGCGCGGGGTGCCACGTGCGGAACAGGTGGTCGTCGTCGCCCGTGGCGAACGCAGTGTAGCGCGAACGCATGAGGGCCTCCGCGGTCACGGGCCACCGCTCGTGACGCACCGCGGGGCCGCAGCACTGTTCGAACGGGGCACCGGCGGGCAGCCCACCGCAGGGACAAACACTCATGCGCGGGAGTTTACCCCCGCGCTGCCCCCACCCCTCGGGGTGCGACGTCGCCCTACCCGGCGCGTGCACGTGGCCTTCGCCGGTCGGGCCGCATGACAGCCGGGCGGTACGTCAGCGGGCGGCACGGGGGCCGCGGGTCCGACGATCGTCGTCGGGCACATCCCGCGGCCCGCCCCGTGCGGCCATGGCTCCGGCGGTCAGCGACCCGCGATCGAGTACCCCTGGACCGGGCCCTCCGTGTTGGGTTTCCACCCGAGGGCGGGTGCCACGTGCTTGGCGAAGTTCTCGAGGATGCGCAGGTTCAGCTCGGGGCCCAGCTGGCTCGGGATGGTGAGCATGAGGGTGTCGGCGGACATGACGGCGTCGTCGGCGCGCAACTGCTCGATGAGGACGTCCGGCGAATCGGCGTAGGTGCGCCCGAATGTGGAGGTGAACCCGTCGATCACGCCCACCTGGTCGCGGGACTCGCGCGCGCCCATGTAGGAGAAGATCTCGTCCTCGGGGCCCACGATCGGGAACACGCTGCGGCTCACGGACGTGCGCGGCGTACGCGTGTGGCCCGCCTTCGCGAAGGCCTCGCGGTAGCGGCGCAACTGATCGGCCTGTTGCGCGGCGAACGTACCCTCGTTGGCCTCCGTGAGCAGTGTGGAACTCATGAGGTTCACGCCCTGCTCGCCCGCCCACTCGGCGGTCCGGCCCGAACCGGCACCCCACCACACGCGTTCCGCGAGACCCGGTGATTTCGGTTCGATGGCGAGCCGTGCTCCCGCGCCGTACTGGGCGGGATCCGCGTAGGTCATGGGCTCACCCTTGATGGCCCGCAGGAACGTGTCGAAGTGCTCCCGGGCGATGTCCGCACCGCGCGGATCCGTGGAACCCAGGTAGCCGAACGCCTCCCACCCGCGCAGCGCGGGCTCCGGTGAACCGCGGCTCACGCCGAGGGCCACGCGGCCGTCCGAGATGAGGTCCAACTGGGCCGCTTCCTCCGCGAGGTAGAGCGGGTTCTCATAGCGCATGTCGATCACGCCGGTGCCCACCTCGATGTGGCGGGTACGGGCCGCAATGGCGCCCAACAGGGGCATGGGGGACGCGGACTGGCGTGCGAAGTGATGCACGCGGAAGTACGCGCCGTTGACGCCCAGCGCGTCCGCGCCCTCGGCGATCTCGATCGCGTCCTTGAGGGCCTGACGAGCATCCGGGTCCGCATGTCCACGCCCGGAACCGTAATGACCGAAACTCAGGAATCCGAAAGCCTTCATGACCGGTGCAACCGCGACCCCGCCCTTTTTATTTCCTGTGCAACTTCTTGCACGATGAGCACGCCGCCGCTCGGTGTCGATCGCACGCCGGCGTCCGGGCATCCCGTGTCCGCGGGGGTGATTTTCAAGCGGCCCGTGCGCGCGCGGCGTCGTCGCACCCCGGAATCGGCCCCGCGGGGGCAGTTCCCGGGGTCAGGCCTCGCCAGACTCCTCCTCCCCTGAGGCGGGGGCCGCGGCGAGGGCCATGACGTCGTCGAGCATCTCACGCGTGAGCAGGCCCGTGAACGTGTTGCGCTGGCTCACGTGGTAGCACCCCACGAGTCGCACCGTGCAGCCTTCCGGCGTGCGCAACCGTGCCACGGCACCGTGGCCGAACTTCGGGCGCGGTCGGGGCACGTCCCAACCCATGCGCGCCGCGGCGGCCAGGGTCGTGTGCCACGCGATGCCCCCGAGCGCGAGCATGCTCTCAAGCTGTGGGAGCAGCGCGATCTCCTGCTCGAACCACCCACTGCACGCCGCCTTCTCGTCCGGTGCGGGCTTGTTGGCGGGCGGCGCGCAGCGCACCGGGGCGATCATCCGCACACCGCGCAGCGTCTGCCCGTCCCCCGCGGTGCTCACGGTCTCGTTCGCCGCGAACCCCGCGCGGTACAGCGCCGCGTAGATCCAGTCCCCGGCACGATCCCCCGTGAACATGCGACCCGTCCGATTGCCGCCGTTCGCCGCGGGCGCGAGTCCCACGATCACGAGCCGCGCCATGGGGTCCCCGTAGGACGGCACCGGGCGCCCCCAGTACGGCTCCCCCGCGAACGACGCCCGCTTGCGCTCGGCCACGTCCTCCCGCCACTCGACGAGCCGCTCGCACGTGCGACACACGCTGCACAGGGCGTTGAGCTGCTCGACGTCGCTCGCCCCCGCCGCGAGCTCACGCACCCGGGCGGCGTCGCGGGCCACGGGTGTGTCCGCTCGCGCGGGGTCCTCCGGCCACCCGGTCCCGGGCGGCACCGGGGACGGGAAGAGCTGCCCGGTGAGCGGGTGGGGCAGGAGCGTCTGGGGGTTCTCGGCCATGCGTGTGCCTGTCTCAAGGGTGCGAGTGGGTGTGGAAGGGTGCGGAAATGCGGTGACGTGCGGTGCGGAGCGGGCGACGCCGCCCGGGCCGCGAGCGCCGTCGTCCCCGCCCCGAGTGGAACAGGTAGGGAATGACCGAGGCGAGCACGCGACGTCGGGCCCGCGGCTCAGAGCAGGGTGTCCTCCCCGAGCCGGCGCAGGATCTGCCGACGCCAGCGCTGTGGGAACTCCGGGGCGCGGGTCAGCGCACGGTAGGCGTCCGGGTCCGCCATGCCGGCGTTCATGATGCGCACGACATCGCTCACGGACACCGCGCCCGACGGCCGGCTCGTGAACTCGAACGTGTCCCCCGCGGCCACGTGACCTTCGCGCAGGACCCGCAGGTAGAACCCCGTGCGGCCGGTGTCTTCCATGTCCCGGGGCAGCTGGGCGTCCTGCCACCTGCGGGACACCGTGGCGCACGGCGTGCGGGGCTGGGTCACCTGGACCACCGCGGTGCCCACCCGGTACACGTCCCCCAGGTGGACCTGATCCTCCGTGGCGCCGCGCAACGTGAGGTTCTCGGAGAACGCACCGGGGCCCAGATCGCGGCCCTCGCGCCGCCACCCGTCGTAGTTCTCATGGGGATAGCAGCACACGGCCTTCTCGGGACCGCCGTGCACCGAGATGTCCCCCTGTTCGTCCCCGATGAATCCCGTGGCGCTCAGGAACACCCGGTCCGTGCGGGCCTCCTTGTCCGCGGCGGTGTCGAAGGCCTTGCCGCCCCAGCGCTGCCGCCGCACCGCGCCGGTGTGCAGTGCGACCACCGCGGCATCCGTGACCGTCAGCTGTGGATTCTCCATGGGTCCTCCTGATCCCGGGGACTGCTCACCGGATGGGGTATGGGCGCCGCTCGCGCGGTCCGGCCGGTCCGCCCGCCTGTCAGTTGCTTCACGACCCGCGGCGTCTCGCGCTGCCGCGTGCTGTTTCGTGCGCCGCGCGTGGCTCGTTGCTCCTTGCCCCTTGCTCGCTGTGATTCATGCGTGCGCCGGGACACAGTCCGGACAGTACACCCGGGCCCCGGAGGCCGTGCAGTCCTCGCAGCACAGGAACAGCTGCCGGCATGTGGGTTCCGCGCAGTTCACGAACGTGGGTGTCGCCGTGCCGCATTCCTCGCAGCGGCCCAGCGAGCGCGCATCAGGGGAGAATTCCATGTGCATACGTTTGTCGAAGACGTAGAGGGAGCCGTCCCACAGTCCGTGGTCCCCGTACTGCTCGCCGTAGCGCACGATCCCGCCGTCCAGCTGGTACACGTCCCGGAATCCCCGGTTCTTCAGCAGCACGCTCAACACCTCGCAGCGCACTCCCCCGGTGCAGTAGGTCACCACGTGCTTGTCCTTGAGGTGGTCGTACTTCCCGGAGTCGAGTTCGCGGATGAAGTCCCGCGTGGTGCCCGTGTCGGGGACGACGGCGTCCCGGAACCTCCCAATCCGCGCCTCCAGCTCGTTGCGTCCATCGAAGAACACCACGTTTTCCCCGCCCCGGTCCACGAGCTGGTGCAGTTCGCGGGGTGTCAGGTGGGTGCCACCGCCCTGGACCCCGTGCTCCGTGACCGTGATGACGTCCGGGGCGTGGAAGGACACGAGCTCGGGGCGCACCTTGACGCTCAACCGGGGGAAGTCGTCCCCGCGGCCGTCCGACCACTTGACGTCCGCATCCTTGAACGGGACGTACTCCCGCAGCCCGCGGACGTACCGTTTCACGTCCTGGATGTCCCCTCCCACCGTGGCGTTGATCCCCTGTGCGGAGACGATGATCCGCCCCGTCACATTGCTGCTCCGCGCCAGGTTCAGCTGCCACAACCGCACCGCCTCCGGATCCGGCAGGGGTGTGAAGACGTAGAACAGCACGATCTTGGGGAGGGACATGACTCCAGCGTAGATCCCCGCTCCGACCGAACATCTGTGCCCCGAAAAAGCCGTTCCCGGCCGATCCCGCGGTCGTTCCGGGGCATGTGTGTTGTGCAGTGGGATTGCCGCGGGGGTGTAAGGCGGGGGATGTGGGGCGGGGTGCGGGTGCGCGTGGCCCTCGCTGGATTGGATACAGCCGTGGGGAGGGCCTCACCTGCCACCGACCCGGCGGTGTGGGGCTCACAGATCCCGTGCTCCGCGCGTTGGACGCCTGACTTGATGAGCTGCCCATGATCCATCGGCGCCGAACCTCCGGCACATCGTTCTAGGGAGCACCATGTCCACCGCGTCCGTTTCCGCCGGCGCCCCCAGCGCTCATCGTGATCTTCTCCCTGCTGGCGGGTCGCAACGCGCCCAAGTCATGGACCACCAAGGCGCCCGTGAAGGACGTCTCCCCCGCCGACTGAGCGTTCCCCGCGTACCGGGACGCAGCGGCGTTGTCCGCCGCTCGGGTGAGCCCCGGGTCCGGATTTGTCGGCGCGGTCCGCGCCGGTGTCACACCCGACGACGCCGCCGCACCCCTCCCCGCTCGCGACGCACGCGTCTGCCCGTGGCGGGTCTGCGGCGCAACCGTGCCAGCGCCCCGGGGCCGAGGTTCGCGGGGCCGGGCAGGCGCTACCCGAAACGGCGCGCTGCGACGCTGACCACGGCGCTGAGGACGATAGCCCCGGCCATACCGGCGGTCTCGTGACCCAGGCCCGCGAGCAGTGCCATGAGGCCACTCGAGAGCAGGGCGCTCGTGGCGTAGAGGGTGTTCCCGCCGAAGATGGCGGGCAACCGGCCCACGGCGATGTCCCGGATCATCCCCCCGCCCACGGCGGTGACGACCCCCAGCAGGATGGCCGGTGGCCATGCGAGCCCGGCACCCAGGGCCTTGACGGTGCCCGTGGCGGCCCAGCACCCCACCGAGAGACAGTCGGCCAGGAACAGGGCGCGCATCGTCCAGCGGTGACCGAAGACCATGAGGTAGGCGATCACCGCGCCGGCGAGCGCGGAGGTGAGGTAGGCGGGGTTGGTCAGCGCCACCGGGAAGCCCTGTTGCAGCAGCGTGTCCCGCAGCATGCCGCCGCCCAGTCCGGAGACGATGGCGAGCACCGTGAATCCCACGAGGTCCATGCGCAATTGGCGGGCCACGACGCCGCCCAGGATCCCTTGGTCAGCACGCCCAGCAGATCCACGGCGCTGAAGACGGATGCCGCCTCGATGCTCACTGCGTGTTCTCCCGTCGACCCGTTGCGTGAACGGGGACCAGCATAGGGGCCGATCGGCGCACCGGGCGGCAACCGGCACGTCGATCGGTTCCGCGGGTGGGAACCCCGGCTGCCCGTGGTGCACCCCGTGGGGGTATCGGTGCACGTCAGAGCGGATCCGAAGATTCACCCGGGAGCAATCCACGGGTCACCCACGGCGCCGATCATGAGGTCATGACTCTTCAGAACGGCCCCTTGAACCGTCGTCAGCTCATGAGCGGGGCCGCCCTGGCCGCCGCCGTGACCGCCGTCCCCTCCGCCGCGCTCGCCCATGACAAGCCCTCCCGCGGGCCGGGGCTCGTGGTCGAGCGCCTCACCCTCCCGAGCGGGGTGGCCAGTGGCGACGTCACCTCCGACTCCGCCGTGCTGTGGGCACGATCCTCCGGCGCGGGGCGCTTGCACGCCGTCCTGCGGGCCACCGCGGCGGACGGCACCGTCCTGCGCGGGCGCCGCGCCACCAAGCTGCACCTCGTGAGCGGGTGGGCCCACCCCGGGACCGACCACACGGCCAAGATCCTGGCCCGGAAGCTTCCCGCCGGAACCCGCTTCGACGTGACGTACCGTTTCGAGGACGACTCCGGACGCATGGGTGAGCGACTCACGGGGTCGTTCACGACCGCCCCGGAGCGTACGAACCGCCGCGGTCAGTGCGCTCCCCAGTCCTTCGTATGGACCGCTGACACCGCCGGTCAGGGCTACGGCATCAACCCGGAGATCAGAGGCATGCGCGGTTATGCGGCAATGCATGCCACGCGGCCCGATTTCTTCCTGCACTCCGGGGACACGATTTACGCGGACAACCCCCTGGAGCCCACGCGCCAGGTACCGGGTGAACCGCTGTGGCGCAATGAGGTCACGGAGGAGGTCTCCAAGGTCGCCGAGACGCTTGCCGAGTTCCGGGGCCGCCACCGCTACAACATGATGGACACCAACCTGCGGGCCATGTACGCGGAGGTCCCCGTGATCGCGCAGTGGGACGACCACGAGACCACCAACAACTGGTGGCCCGGTGAGGTCCTGGACGACCCGCGGTACACGCAGGTCCGGGACGTGGACACCCTGGCCGCCCGCGGCCGGCAGGCGTGGCAGGAGTACATGCCCATCGCCGACTCCCGCGCACTGCGCCGCGGCACCGGTTTCGAGCCCGCGCGCATCCACCGCAAGATCGCCCGGGGCCCTCATCTGGACGTCTTCGCCCTGGACATGCGCACGTTCAAGAGCGAGAACACCAATGGGCTGGAGTCGCACGAGACGGAGATCCTGGGCGAGGAACAGACCCGGTGGTTGATCCACGAGCTGTGCCGGTCCCGGGCCACGTGGAAGGTCATCGGCAATGACCTCCCCCTGGGTCTGGTGGTCCCGGACGGGAAGGGACAGGAATCCATCTCCAACGCGAACCACGGTGCACCACTGGGCCGTGAGCTGCAGCTGGCCCGCGTGCTCAAGGCGATCAAGGACCACCGGATCAAGAACGTGGTGTTCCTCACCGGGGACGTGCACTACTGCGCGGCCCACCACTACTCTCCGGAGCGGGCGGCGTTCAAGGACTTCACGCCGTTCTGGGAGTTCGTGGCCGGGCCCATCAACGCCGGTTCCTTCGGCCCCAACGAACTGGACCGCACGTTCGGCCCCCGCGTGGACTTCCAACAGGCCGGTCCGCCCATGGGCTCCCCGCGCTCGGGCGAGCACCAGTACTTCGGACACGTGAACGTCGCGGGGGACGGCAGCGCGTTCACGGTGCGCCTCATCAACGCCAACGGCACCACGGTCTACACCCGCACGCTCACCCCGCAGCGGTGACCGCGCGGCGCCAGCGGACACCCCGCTGGCGTGGTGTTCCGTGGTCCACGGATGCGCCAGGATAGGAGCATGAACGACACCCTGCCCGGTTACACCGTCCTGGACGGCCCGCCCACGATCCCGGACTACCTGTCGCTCCGCCGTGAGGCGGGGATGAGCCGCAAGACCGAGGAACAGGCCGCGGCCGGGATCGGCGGCGCGTGGGCGGCGATCCACGCGATCCACGACGAGTCCGGTGACACCGTGGGCATGGGCCGGGTGATCGGGGACGGCGGGTGGTACTTCCACGTCATCGACATGGCGGTGTTGCCGCCGCATCAGGGCAGGGGCATCGGCTCCGCGGTCCTGCGCGCGCTGCTGGATCGCATCCACCGCGACGCACCGCCGGGCGCGTACGTGTCCCTCATGGCGGATGAGCCCGGGCGTCCGCTGTACGAGCGGCACGGGTTCGCGGACCCCGCGCCGCGGACCATCGGGATGAGCCTGTCCATGGATCGCGGCGCGCATGACTGAGCGTCCCCCCGCTCCGGTAAATCCGGGGTCCGCCCCACAGGACGACGACGCCGCCGTCCCGGGTCACGCCGTGTCAGGTCGCTCCACCCCGCCCCCGTCCGACGCACCCACCGCACCCCGGTGGGACGCACCGTGCGGGCGGATCATCGGATGGCGGGACGGGCCGGTGGACCGGGCCACCGGGATCCGGTACGCGAGCGCGGGGCGTTTCGAGCGACCGCGGCCCGTCGCGGCGTCGTCGGCGGAGCTCCACGCGACCGAGCCGGCGCCCGCGTGCCCGCAACCGCCCATGCCGTTCCTGGACGACGTCGTGGGCAGCAACATCGGAGAGCTGCCCCAGGACGAGGACTGCTTGCGCGTCTCCGTGACCGTGCCTGCGAACACGCCGCCGGACGCCGGGCTGCCCGTGATGGTGTGGATCCACGGCGGGTCGTACGCATCCGGCGCGGGGGACGCGCCGTTCTACGACCCGCGCGTGCTTGTGAGCGAACAGCGCGTGATCGTGGTGAACGTGACGTACCGGCTGGGGCTGCTCGGTTTCCTGGGCGACGGCGCGGACATCCCCGCCAACCTGGGGTTGCTGGACATGATCACTGCCCTGCGCTGGACGCGCGAGAACATCGCCGCGTTCGGCGGCGACCCCGCCAACGTCACGGCGTTCGGTCAGTCCGCGGGTGGGGACGCGGTCGCGCACCTCATGATCGCCGACGGCGCTCGGGGCCTGTTCCGCCGTGCCGTCATCCAGAGCGCGCCGTTCGGCCTATTGGCCGGGCGCGCCACGATGAGCGAGCTCATGGCGACGACCGCGAGCGCACTCGCCCGGGATGCGTCGCTGGACGACATCCGCACGATGCAACAGCGCGTGGCCAAGGCCGCCACGCGGTTCGGACTCAAGGGCCAGATGCCGTTCGGATTGCAGTACGGTCACGACCCGCTGCCGCCGGAATCCGAACTGGACCGGCACTGGTGCGAGGCCGCCCCACACGTGGAGGTCCTCGTGGGCAACACGACCCGCGAAGCCGCGCTGTTCACCGCGCGCATCCCCCCGCTACTCCGGCGGATGAACCACCCCCGCAAGTCCCGCGGCGTGGAGCGGATCCTGATCAGCCCGTTCACCCAGCGGCTCTACGGCCGGGGTGCCCGCCGGTTCGCGCAACGCCATGTCCGCTCGGGTGGCACGGGCGCACGCTACGAGTTCTCGTGGGGTGTGGGGCGCAGCCCGATCGCCGCGGCGCACATCTCCGAGCTGCCCCTGCTCTTCCCTGGCCCGGCATGGGAGCGCACCCCCATGGTCGAGGGACACACGTGGGCGGACGTTCTCGCCGACGGCGCTCGCTTGCGTCGCGCGTGGGCGGACTTCGCGCGGGGCGAACCCGTCACGAGTGATTCCCGCGCCGGGCTGCGGATGTTCCCGCCGGATACGGGTCGTGCCGTCTGAACAGGGTGGCTCGGGAACACGGGTCACTCGACGGCGTCGGGCGTGAACAGGTCCTCGATCCGACATTCGAACACGGCGGCGAGCCGGAACGCCAACGGGAGGCTGGGGTCGAACCGGCCGCGCTCGATCGAGATCACGGTCTGGCGGGAGACGCCCAGCAATTGTGCGAGGTGGGCCTGCGACCACGACCGGTCTCCCCTCCGCTCCGCGATCCGGTTGTCCACTAGGCCCCTCGCCTGTTGAGTACCGCGTAGCGGATGGCGGCATCAGCCATGACGAACACGAGCAACAGCACCAGGAGGGTCGATCCTGCGATCTCGAATTGCGTGAGGGCCAGGACGACGCAGCCCAGCCCGGCCACCACCAGGAAGTCGTGGAAGGCGCCCGAGGCCGCCTTCTCGTACCACTGGCCCTCCACGTTGTCCTCCGCGTGGGGATCGGACTTCGCTGTGTATCGGGAGACGAACACGAACCACGACAGGGCGAACATGGGCCCGGCGGTGCACATCGCGAAGATGACGAACGCCATGAGCCGGTTCTCGTCGGAGAACCATGCGGCCACGTCACCCAGCGCCGCCGCGGCGAGCGCACCGGTGATGAGCATGGTGACATAGGCGGACGGGGGCGCCTCCATCCGGCGCTCTGCTCGAGTGGTCATGACTGCGATCCCTTCACCCGGTCGGAGCGGGGATACCGTTCCGAATGTCGATGGCTACAGTCAAGTGTGCTTGACACCCGATGTCAAGGGTGTTTGACATCCCGAGGTTCAACGCTTCGAGGGGTGTCCTCCGGGGTCGACGGCGATGCCCGCGGCGCGGGCGATGTCACCGTAGATCCGCGCGAGGTCGTCCAGGGAGCTGTGGGCGTTGAGACCGCTGGGGTTGGGTGCCACGAACAGTTCGGTGCCCGGCCACGGTGAATCCTGCCGCCCCGTGACGGCCTTGGGGCGGTCGAAGGCCGCGCGGTACGCGGTGATGCCGAGCACCGCAACCACGGCGGGATGCTCCGCGCGGACCAGTCGGTCCAGCCGCTGTGCCCCCTCGTGGAACTCCTCCGCGGTGAGCTCATCCGCCCGCGCAGTGGCCCGGGGACACACGTTGCTGATCCCGATCCCCCGGTCGGTCAGTTGCGCCAGCTCCTCCGGGACGTAGCCGTCGGCGGCGTTGATCAGGGTCGGGGTGATCCCCGCGCGGTGCAGCGCCGGGTAGAACCGGTTACCCGGCCGGGCGAAGTGCGCACCGGTCGCGGCGGTCCACAGCCCCGGGTTGATACCCACGAACAACAGCCGCAACGGCTGGGGCAGCAGATCCGGGACAGTGCGATCCCGGTAGGAGTCGAGTTCGGCGCGTGAGAATCCCATGGTGGATCATGCTAGGCCGCAGCACCGACGGCCCGGATGGATGCCGGAACACAGCTGGCGCACTCGGAGCAGAACGTCCCTCCGTCGAGTCGGGGGGCGCGGCTTGACCACGCCTCCAGCGAAGCCGACAGCGCGGCGGGAACATGCTCCTTCGATGACGCGGAGCGGGCAGCGCTGCGGGAACCCACCCCTCCGACGACGCAGCCCGGAACGGCGGGAGCGGGCCGGGTCGGAACCAGCGCGCGTCACGTCCCCGGCGGCGTCGGCCCCGTGGATGGCAGACGCCCCGTGCGCACGGCCGCCGCACCGGCGAGGAT
Source organism: Kocuria sp. PD6 (assembly GCF_031844145.1). Lineage (NCBI taxonomy): Bacteria > Bacillati > Actinomycetota > Actinomycetes > Micrococcales > Micrococcaceae > Kocuria > Kocuria sp. PD6. Next base: position 50,760 of record NZ_JAUZUS010000011.1, on the reverse strand, counting down.
CACAAGGCCCATCCCGATGATCTCCGCAGGGCCCAGCACCTGCCCCAGGATCACCCAGCCCACCAGAGCGGCGACCGCCGGCGCCAGGCTCACCAGGATCGAGAACGTCTCGGCGGCCAACCGACGCAGTGCCGCGAGTTCGAGGGCGTAGGGCAGCGCCGAGGACAGCAGCGCCACCGCGAGCCCCACGAGCAACACGCGCGGCTCGAGCAACGCCGCTCCACCGCTCGCGATCCCGAAGGGCGCCGCGAGCACCGCGCCCATCACCATGGCCCATGCGAGCCCCTGGGTCCCCGGGAAACTGCGCCCCGCCTGCCGGGACATCAGGATGTACACGGCCCACATCGCGGCCGCAGCCATGGCGAAGAACACACCCGCCAGGTCGGGGACCCCTGAGCCCGGGCCCACACCGCTCAGCAGCACGACGCCCGCGAGCGCCAGGGCGGCCCACAGCACCCCGCTCCACTTCCGGGACAGCACCACGGACAGCGCGAGCGGTCCGAGTAGTTCGATGGTCACCGCGATCCCGAGCGGCAATCGCGCGATCGCCTGGTAGATCAACAGGTTCATCCCACCGAGGGCCACCCCGAATGCCAGCACGACCCCGATCGTGTGCCGCGTGAGCCCCGCCGGGGAGGGTCGCACGACGGCGCACAGCACCACCGCGGCAAGGACCAGACGCAGGAACACGGCACCCGTGGCGCCCACGTGGTCGAACAGCCTCACGGCGATCGCCGCGCCCGTCTGCGTGACGAACGCCGCGGCGACCACGAGCAGCACGCCCTGCGTGGACGAACCACCGCTCTCCCGAGCCGTCGGTGAGGTCGAGGGATTCACGGCGTCCACGCTACGCGGTGCCCCGCGGTACCGGGTCAGCTCGCGACGACGCCGCTGCGCTCGCGTCCCGCGCGGGTGCCGAGTGCCCGGGTACCCCGGTTGCGACCCCGGACCAGGGCCATGATCCAGATCAGCAGGGTCACGGCCGCGAGGATGAACGCCGCGGTTCCCACCACCTGGGACGCGGGTCCACTGGAGGTGCGGGCCACCCCGATCCACACGAGCGCCCACACCACGGCCGCGGCCACGGTGAAACGCGGACCCGGGAGCCGGGCGGAGACGGCGGTGAGGAGCACGCAGCCATGCGGCGTTGAGCACTATGGACACCCCGGCGATGTCAGCCACGAAGGTCCCGGTCACCCCGGCGCCCACGAGTGTCCTGCCGATGCAGAACACCCCGCTCAAGGTCACGAAGACATGGCGGCCGAGGTCGGAGTGCACCCGGGGTTCTCCTGTGGTCGTGGACTCAGAACCCTGTCGGCCGGGGCGGCGACGCCCGCGCGTGTTAACCGCGGGGCCCGCCCGGAGGCGCTCCGCGCGGGAATGATGCGCGCCGATCGGCGGCATCGCAGCGGATCAGCGGTCGGTGAGCAGGAACGTGCGCAGCGCGGAGATGACCTCGTCCGGGCGGTCCGCGTGCACCCAGTGGCTCGCACCGCGCACCGTGGTCCGCACCGTGCGCGGGAAGAGCGCGCGCATCGCGGGGACGTCGCTGTCCTGGACGTAGTCGGAACGCTCCCCCGCGATCCACAGCACGGGCCCCATGAAGGTGCGCCCTGCGACGTCGTCCGCGGGCCAGTCCCCGATGGCGCCGAGCTCGGCATGGAGCAGGCCCAGGTTGGGCTGCCACCCGAAACCGCCGTCCCGGTGGCGCAGGTTCTGGAGGAGGAAACCGCGCACGTGGTCCTCGGGGATCTCGGGGCGCAGCGCGGCGTCCGCCTGGGAGCGGTGGCTGACGTCGCTCAGGTCCAGGCGCTGCAGGGCGCCCAGCAGGTGCTCGAAGTCGCCCCGCCCGGCGCCGGACTCCTGCGCACCCACCGGGGAGATGTCCACGACCACGAGCCGGCGCACGAGTTCCGGGTGACGCAGGGCCAGGATCATGGCGACCTTGCCGCCCATCGAGTGGCCCACCACGTCCACGGGACCGTCCGCGGCGAAGGACTCACGCAGCTCGGCGGCCACGGTATCCGCCATGGCTGCGTAGCCGAAGCTCTCGGTCCAGGCGGACTCACCGTGGTTGGGCAGGTCCACGAGCAAGCTGCGGAACTCGGGTCGCAATCCCTTGGCGATGTTCGTGAAGTTCTTGCCGCGGCCGAACAGCCCGTGCAGGAACACGACGCGATACTCGCCGTCTCCCACGAGCGTGGTCTTCACGAGGGGTTTCTGGTCCTGGGGCACGGGCCCAATCTACTGTGCGCGCCCACCGCGCCCCAAAGCGGACACCGCCCCGCACGCGGCGTGGATGCCGGGTACGGGGCGGTGGATCCGGGACGTCCCGGATGAGGACGGATCAGTTCTGCGAGCCCTTGAGCCGTTCGATGTGCTGGGACGCCTCCGCCTTGGTGAGATCCGCGGGCAGTTCCTCCCCGGCCTGCTTGGCGAGGGTGTCCAGGTAGGACTTCTGGGACGCGGTCATGGGCTCATCGCCGCTGACCCAGGTCGAGGGGTCCTTCTCGAGGGACGAGTCCTGAGCGTCACCGGTCGCACCGATGGTCTCGCCCTGGGGCGCGCCATTGGTCTCTCCCTGCGGAACGCCGTTGGCGGCCTGGTCGGGCAGGGCACCGTCCGGGGTGCCGTTCTCGAGCGGGGGCTGTCCGCCCTGGGGGTCCTGTGCGGGGGTTTCGGTCATGACTGCTCCTTCGCTGGGTCTCGCGCCGGATCACCGGATGTCGTGGTGTCGACGTTAGCCCCCGCTCCGCCTCCCCGCGAGGATGTTTCGCTCACGGCGCGCAAGGTCCCACCGCTCGTACCGATCCGCAGCGGGTGGTCACCGCACGATGCTGCGGTTGCTCCCGTCCTCGCGCCGCGTCCAGCCCTTGGCGTCCAGGTGTTCGAGCAGCGGTACGGCCACCCGGCGCGTGGTGCCCCACGCCTGCCGCGCCTGGCTCGTGGTGAAGGGCTGGGGCAGCCGCGCGAGCTCGCGCATCGCGAGCGCGGGCGCGGTGGGCAACAGGACGACATCGCCGGGTAACCGCAGCACCCGATCGAGCCGCTGCGCCGCCGCCAGTTCTCGGGGGCCGAGGCGCAACTCCTGCAGTTCGTACGCCTCCGGTGCCGCGAACGGATCCGCACGCAAGCGCTTCTCAAGCGCGGTGATCGCGGCCTCCGCGGCACCGAGTCCGCCGCCGCGACCGAGGACCGTGATGTATCCGTCCTGCTCCGTGAGCTGCGCCCGGGCCAAGAGCATGTCCAGGAGCCGTCCGACCGGTTCGCCGAGCGCTGTGCGGGCCGCGCCCCGGGGCAGTCCCGGGGCCAGGGGGTCGCGCTCGTGCGCGGCCTCGACCGCCGCTCGCAACTGCGTGGCCCACTCCGTGAGCCGGGGCACGTGGATCCACCATCCGTCCGCTACCACGACGTCGCCGGAGGGCGTCTCGTCCGCCGCGAACCCCAGCAGCCGCAACCGCTCGGTGCTCACCGCCCCGTACTTGACGGTTTCCGCCACGGGGTCGCCGTGGTCGGCGATGCCCGCGAGCCGAGCGGCCTCCCGGGCGGCCGCACCGCGCCGGTCCAAGGTGGGCGGGTCGACGTCGAGCACACGTGCACCCCCGACCGCGACCTGCGCCCCGGGACTGCGCAGCACGAGCCGGTCCCCCGGCACGAGGGTCATCTCGTGGTCCAGCTGCAATCGGGCGTGATTGGCATCGAGCGGTCGCAACCGAGCGCCCACGCCGGCGGTTCCCGCGTGCACCACGATCTCGGCGGGCAGTTCGTCGAACGGAGCACCCCGCTCACGGCGGACCTCGATGACGCCCGCGCTCGGCCACGCGTCCGGGGTCACGAGCACGTCCCCACGGTGGATCGCGTCCTTGCTCGTGCCCCGCAGGTTCACGGCCACGCGGTGGGTGGGTCCGATCCGCGCCACGGAATCATTCTGACTCTGGATCGAGCGCACGGTGACCTCTTGCTTTCCCGTTCGACCGCGCAGGGTCAACCGGTCACCCGTGTGCAGGGTCCCGGCGGTCAGGGTCCCGGTGATCACGGTCCCGGCACCGGAAATCGTGAAGGCCCGGTCGATCCACAACCGGATCCTGGCGTCCGGGTCCGGGCCGGGCACGCGGGAGAGCACCGCGTCCAGCGTGTCCCGGAACTCGTCGAGTCCGGTTCCCTCCCGCGCCGAGACGGCCACGGCGGGAGCGTCCGCGAGACCCGTGTGGGCGAGCTCCGCGCGCGCCCGCGCCACGACGTCGGCCACCCGCTCCGGAGCCCGATCCGCCTTGGTCACCACGATCATCCCGTGCTCGATCCCGAGAGCGGCGACCGCATCCCGGTGGTCGCGGGACTGGGCCTGCCAGCCCTCGTCCGCGGCCACCACGAAGCACACCACCGGAGCCGGGCCCACACCGGCAAGCATGTTGCCCAGGAACCGCTCGTGCCCGGGGACGTCCACGAACGCCACATGCCTCCCCGAGGGCAGCTCGGTCCACGCGAACCCGAGGTCGATCGTGAGCCCTCGTCGCTTCTCCTCGTCCCACCGATCCGGTTCGATCCCCGTGAGTGCTCGGACCAGGGTGGACTTGCCGTGGTCCACGTGACCGGCCGTGGCCACGACGTACATCAGCCCACCTCCGCGAGCGCCGCGCGCACGGCGGCGAGCAGGTCAGCGTCCCGCTCCTCGGGGACGCAGCGGGGGTCCACGAGGCACGCGCCGTCGTGCACGCGCGGCAGCACGGCCGGTGTGCCGAGGCGCAACGGGCGCGCGGCGGCCTCCGGGAGCCGCACGGCCCAGCCGGGCAGCGGGACACCGGGAGCACCGCCACCGCCCACGCGACCATCGTGCTCCACGACGCGGGCTCCCACCGCGGCGGCCAGGGCCTCCGCGCGCTCACGCACGCGCTGCGGGTCCGCGTGCAGGGCGCTCGCGACGGGGGTGGGACCGCCCCGCAGGGTGGCCTCGAGGGCGGCGAGGGTCAGTTTGTCCGCGCGCACGGCCCGGGCCAGCGGGAAGCGCGCAAGGCGGCGGATCGTCTCGGTGCGCCCGAGCAACAGACCCGCCTGGGGCCCGCCGAGCAGCTTGTCCCCGCTCGCGATCACGGCGTCCGCGCCGGCCTCGAGCGCTTCCGACAGACTCGGCTCGTGGGGCAGCGCGGGATCCGGCGTGAGCAGGCCGCTACCCACGTCCACCACGAGCGGCACCCCGTGCTCGTCCGCGAGCGCCCGCAGCTCCCCGAGCGGCACCGAAGACGTGAAGCCGTCCACCCGGAAGTTGCTGGGGTGGACCTTGAGGATACACCCGGTCTCCGGACCCATGGCGTCCCGGTAGTCGGCGTGGTGCGTGCGGTTGGTGGTCCCCACCTCGCGCAGCCGCGCACCCGTGGATTCCATGAGGTCGGACAAGCGGAACCCGGCACCGATCTCCACGAATTCGCCCCGGCTGATCAGGACCTCGCGCCCAGCGGCCAGCGCGGTCGTGGCGAGGACCAACGCCGCGGCACCGTTGTTGACGATCAGCGCATCTTCGGCGGCGGGGCACGCGTCGAGCAGTGCCTGCCGCGCGGCGACACCCCGGCCGGAGCGCTGCCCGGTGGTCAGGTCCAGTTCCACGTCCACGTAGCCGGAGGCGTCCTCCAGGGCCTGGCGGGCGGCATCGGAGAGCGGAGCGCGGCCCAGGTTGGTGTGCACCACCACGCCCGTGGCGTTGAGCACCGGGGTCAATGAAGACGCGCCGCGCGCCGAGAGCTCGGTGACGACGGCGCTCGCGACGTCCTCGGGCGCGATCTCCCCCGCGCGTGCCCGGGCCTGCGCGGCCGTGATCGCGACCCGCACCGCCGCGGCCCCCAGCCCGGCTCCCACGGACCCGATGCGAGGATCCGCGAGCAACCGGTCGGTGCGGGGGATGCGGCTGCGGGGATCCGCTGCACTCACGGCAACTCCTCGGGATCTGTGGCGGGCGAGTGCTCAAGAAGTGGCGGAGGCGGACGGGAATCGAACCCGCCAGACCGAGCTGCTCGGTCTCACCGGTTTTGAAGACCGGGGCGCCCACCAGGACACGTACGCCTCCGGGAGCGAATGTATCACCGCACTCGCACGCCCTCGGTCGTCATGACTCAGTAGCCTGTCCGTCCCCACTCCTAGACTGGACGCATGACTTCCGAAGCTGCCCACCCGTCCACGACCTCGCACCCGTCCGGGACCGGGATCGGCCGTCTCACGAGCTACGCCCACGGCGGTGGCTGCGCCTGCAAGATCCCGCCGGGCGAGCTTGAGGACGCCGTCAAGGGACTCACGGGCCAGAACTCCCCGGACGTCCTCGTGGGCCTGGACGACGGCGACGACGCCGCGGCCGTCCTCGTGCGCCCCGACCTCGCGGTGCTCTCGACCGCCGACTTCTTCACCCCCGTGGTGGACGACGCCCGCGACTGGGGCCGGATCGCCGCGGCGAACGCACTGTCCGACATCTACGCGATGGGCGGCGCCCCCGTGGTCGCGATCAACCTCGTGGGCTGGCCCCGTGAACTGCTGCCCATGAGCCTAATGTCCGAGGTGCTGCAGGGCGGCCTGGACGTGGCCGCGCTCGCGGGCTGCCCCGTGATCGGTGGGCACTCGATCGACTCCCCCGAACCCACGTACGGCATGGCGGTCACCGGTACCGCAGATCCCGAACGCCTCATGCGCAACGACGCCGCCCGGCCGGGTCTGCCCATCACCCTGACCAAGCCGATCGGGGTGGGACTACTCAATAACCGGCACAAGACCACGGGCGAGGTGTTCCCCGCCGCGATCGAGACCATGACCGCGCTCAATAAGGATGCGTCCCGCGCAGCCCTTGCGGCCGGGGTGCGTGCGGCCACGGACGTGACCGGTTTCGGTCTGCTGGGCCACCTGTACAAGATGTGCCGGGCCTCCGGGGTGGCCGCCACGCTCGACGCCTCCGCGGTTCCGCTCGTCGACGGCGCCGCGGACGCCCTGCGGGACGGTTTCGTCTCGGGTGGTACCCGCCGCAACCTGGACTGGGTGCGCCCGTTCCTGTCCGCGGGATCGGGAATCACGGAGGACCAGCTGCTCCTGCTCGCGGATGCCCAGACCTCGGGCGGACTGCTCGTGGTCGGGGAGGTCCCCGGCTATCCCGTGATTGGGGAGACCACCGAGGTTCCCGCCGACGGCGATGCGCTCATCACCGTGCGCTGAACGCGCCGCTCAACTCAACCCGTCGCGCGAACCGGTCGTCCGACCGGTTGCGGGACGGGTTGCGCGGTCGTCCCGAGCATGTGTTCGCACGTGAGCGGGACAGCCCTCCGCCTCGGAAGACTCAGCCGGCGGTCGTGATCGAATCGTCGGTGATCCCGGCGGCGCGGCGCTTCTCGAGCCGGTTGCGCTGCGGGATCACGGTGTACCGGGGGTCCTTCACGGATTCCTTGCCGGCCCAGAACACACCCCAGCGCGTGAGCGCGGAGGACGTCATGAGGGCGAGTCCCGAGGCCGCGGCGACCCAACGGCGTCGTCCGCCGAGCAGAGCGCCCACGCCACCGATGACCGAGAGTCGTTCGCTCCAGGTGAGCCACGCACCCGGCTTGCCCTGTTCGAGCGGTTCCACGGAGACGGGGTCCATCGCGCCCTTCATGACATGCATGGCCGCGAGCTCCCCCGCGACCCCGGCCACGGCGAAGAACCGTGCGGGGCCGGTCTCCGCCACGGGCGTGGTCACGAGCGCGAAGCCCCCGGATGCCAGGGACGCGGAGCTGACGAACACGAACGGCAGGTGCGCGTGCATCTCGTGCCACGTGGGCACTGCGGTGTCCCCAAGCAGCACGGCGGTGTAGGCCGCGAGCGGCGCTCCGAGAACGCCGGAGGCCACGCTCGTGGGCAGCTCGAGCGCGTGCAGCACCGGGCGCAGGGGGCCGAGCGGGAGGCGTTCATCCGTCATCCGGTCCACCTCGATCGCGGCGGCCACGCCCGCGTTGGTCGCGAAACCCGCGAGCAACCACGAACCCAGGCTCATGGGCGAGGTGGGCTTGACCGTGCGCATCATGTGCAGGAACCGCTCGGGGCGCCCGAGGTCCGCGATGAGCGCCACGGTCCCGAGGCTCGCCGCTCCCAGTGCGCCCAGGCGACCGTTGCGACGCAGTGCGGGCCGGCCCGTGAAGTAGCCGCCCAGGGACAGCAGCGCGGAACCACCCGCGAGACCGCCCAGGAACAGGTAGGACGCGATCTTGGAGTCCCACGGCGGGGCCTTGACGATCGGGCGGCCGTAGTAGGACCTGAACTCGGGCTCCGGCACCACGGGCACTTCGCGGGAACCGTCACCGCCACCGCGGCGGAAGGCTCCCCCGCCCGGGGTGCGGTTCTTGCGGCGTCGTTTGCCGCGCGGCTCCTGCGGCGGACGGTAGGCGTCGTACGGGGAAATGCTCATGAGCGATCACCCGCCGTGAACGCGACCGCGCCGAGCGCCAGCATGCCCACCATGGCCATGCCCGCGCGCTTGAACATGCGCGGCAGGTCCGCCGTGGGGACGCGGGGATCCGGCGGCAGGCCGTACACCTCGGGCTCGTCGAGCAGCAGGAAGATGGACCCGGTCCCGCCCACGCCGTCCTTGGGGTTGGCGCCGTAGAGCCGCGCCTCGGTCTTGCCCTGCTCGTGCAACTGGGCGACCCGCTTCTGGGCCGACTCGAGCATGGTCTCGCGCTCGCCGTACTTGATGGAGGTGGTGGGGCACGCCTGCGCGCACGCCGGGGTCTGGTCGTCCTTCATACGGTCGTAGCACAGCGTGCACTTCTGGGCGATCCCGTCCTGGGGGACCTTCACGGTGTCCGGCATGGGAGCCGCACCGCGCTGGTTCTTGGGCTCCACGAGGCCGTCGTCGCGGCGCTCAATCACGCCGAACGGACAGCCGGCCACGCACGTCCCGCATCCGTTACAGATGTCCTCCTGGACCACGACGGTGCCGTACTCGGTGCGGAACAGCGCGCCCGTGGGGCACACGTCCAGGCACCCGGCGTGGGTGCAGTGCTTGCACACGTCCGAAGACATGAGCCACCGGAAGTCGGGGGTGTCCAGGACGGGGGAACCGTCCTCGCCGGTGCCCGCGGCTGCGCCGCCCGCCCCACCGGAGGAGCAACCGCAACCGCCCGTGGATCCGCAGCCACTGGCCGCGGGCGCGGTGGTCGCCGAGGACGGGCCCGCGCACCCGGACCCAGCGGCGTTGTTCACCGGCGCGGCCGAACCGCACGCGCACCCACCGGACGACGGCGCGGGCGACGTCTCAGGGGGCCCCACCCGCGGCATCCCCAGGTTCACCAGGGCGCGGCCGGACTCACGGGCCTCCTCGATGCGGTCCTGAGTCTGCTCGATGAAGGCCACGTGGCGCCACGTGTCCGCGCCGAGCCCGCCCGTGTTGTCGTAGGAGGAACCCAGGATCTCGTAGTCCGAGTCCACCGGGTTGCGGTTCCACTCCTTGCACGCCACCTCGCAGGCCTTGCAGCCGATGCAGATGGAGGTGTCCGTGAAGAACCCGCGCCGGGGATGCGGGTGCTCCCAGTGGGTGTCGTCCTCGAAGGCCGAGGTGGGTGTCATCCGGTCCGTGCTCACTTGTCTTCTCCCTGGTCCGTCGTGGCGGTCCCCGCCGTGTAGGCCGTGGACCGTCCGGCGACGTCCCCGCTGTCGCGTGCTCGCAGCGGATCGTCGTTCAGCTCGCGCTCCGGATCCGTGATGCGCTCCATGCCGGTCATGATCGTGAGGCCCGCCCGCTGCTGGTACTCCAGCACCAGCTCGTTGCGCTGCGCACCGCGCGGCCGCCGCCCGGGGAGGATGTCACACGAACCCGTCTTGAAGTTCTGGATCTGCACGTTGGGGTCCAGCGTGATGCCCAGCAGGTCGTTCGCCCCGTCACCGGTGACCACCGCGTCCGTGCCCGCACCCCAGTGGTAGGGCAGGCCGATCTGGTGGATGGTTTTGCCCGCCACGGTCAGCGGGGTCATGCGGTCCGTGACCAGAACCCTGACCTCGATGGCCGAACGCGGTGAGACGATCGTGGCCCATCCGTACGGCTCCAGCCCCTTCAGCTCCGCGAGTTCTGGTGAGATCTCGCAGAACATTTCGGGCTGCAGCTCGGAGAGGTACGGCAGCCACCGGCTCATGCCGCCGGCCGTGTGGTGCTCCGTGAGCCGGTACGTGGTGAACATGAACGGGTACACGTCCGTGCCCGGCGCCTTGCCGCTGGATGCGGAGAGGTTGTCCTCCCGCGGGAACATGACGCGCGTTGGACTCTGTTGCTGCGTGTACAGCGGGTTGTCCACAGGCGATTCCTGCGGCTCGTAGTGCGTGGGCAGGGGCCCGTCCATCATGCCCTTGGGTGCGAAGAGCCAGGCCTTGCCGTCCGCCTGCATGATGAAGGGGTCGTCACCGGCGAGCGCATCGGGGCCGCCCTGCTGCGGGTCGGGATGGCTTCCGGGCTCCCGGTCCAGCGGGAAGTCCGGATTGTCCTTGCCCGTCCAGGTGTGGTTCTCCTCGTCCCACCACACGAGCTTCTTGCGTTCGCTCCAGGGCTTGCCCTGGGGGTCCGCGGAGGCACGGTTGTAGAGGATGCGACGGTTCGCGGGCCACGCCCACGCCCACTCGGAGGCGATCTCGTCCTGCACCTGCCCGGGCACGCGCATGGCGGCGCGGTTCACGCCGTCCGCGTAGATGCCCGTGTAGATCCAGCATCCGCCGGCAGTGCTGCCGTCGTCCTTCATCTGGTTGTAGGAGCTCAGGGGCTTGCCGGCGTCCGGGCCCGTGAGGAACCGGCCGTTGATCTCGGCCAGGACGGCCTCGGCGTCCGGCTCCCCCTCCTCCGTGAGCGGGTAGTCCCACGTGAGGTCCAGCAGCGGCCGATCCCGTGGGTCCGTGGAGTCAGCCACGCGTTCGCGGACCCGCTTGCCCAGCTCGAAGAAAAACTCCAGATCGCTCTGCGCGTCCCCCGGCGGGGTGACCGCCTGGTGGCGCCACTGCACCAGACGCTGGGTCTGGGTGAAGGAGCCGGACTTCTCCACGTGCGTGGCCGCGGGCATGAAGAAGACCTCGGTGTCGATGTCCTCGGTCTTCAGCTCTCCCGAGGCGATCTCCGGACCGTCCTTCCACCACGTGGCGGACTCGATCATGTTCAGGTCCCGCACCACGAGCCACTTGAGGTGGGACATTCCCATGCGCTGCAGCCGCCCGTTGGCCGAACCCACCGCGGGGTTCTGCCCCAGCAGGAAGTACCCCTCCACCTGGTCCTTGAGCATGGACATCAGCGTCTGGTACGTGCCATGGGCCCCGTTGATGCGCGGGATGTAGTCGTACGCGTAGTCGTTCTCGGCCGTGGCGGCGTCCCCCCACCACGACTTGAGCAGGTTGACGGCGTAGGACCGGGCGTTGGCCCAGTACCCCTTTTGGTTGGTGGTGCGGATCCCGTCCACGTAGTCGTCCAGGGTCTGCGCCGTCACGGACGGCATGGGCAGATATCCCGGCAGGAGGTTGAACAGCGTGGGGATGTCCGTGGAGCCCTGGATGGTCGCGTGCCCGCGCAAGGCCATGATGCCGCCACCGGGGCGTCCCATGTTGCCCAGCAGCAGCTGCAGGATGGACGCCGTGCGGATGAACTGGGCGCCCAGCGTATGCTGGGTCCAGCCCACCGCGTACGCGAAGCACGTGGTGCGGTCCCGACCGGAGTTCTCCGTGACGGAGCGTGCCAGGTACTCGAAGTCCGCCTCCGAGATGCCACACGCCTCCCGCACCATCTCCGGCGTGTACCGGGAGAAGTGGCGCTTGAGGATCTGGAACACGGTGCGCGGGTGCTGCAGGGTCTCGTCCCGCACTGAAGCGCCCCCGCCCACGGGTGCGCCGCCGCTGCCGAACTTGTCGCCACCGGCCTCGGCCCGCTGCTTGGCACCCTTGGCGTGCTCGTGCTCGACGCCGTGGTTGTCGACGCCGCGGCCCGCGGCGTCGTCGGACGCCTCTCCGCGGGAGTCCTGCCCCTCGGAGTCCTCGGTCTGGTAGGCCCACGACCCCAGGTGGTAGGAGCCGCTCTCCGGGTCGTAACCGGAGAACAACCCGTTCAGGTCCTCGGCGTCCTCGAAGTCCTCGCTGATCAAGGTGGAGGCGTTCGTGTAGGAGACCACGTACTCGTGGAACCAGAGGTTGTTGCTCAGCACGTAGTTGATCAGTGCACCCAGCAGCACGATGTCCGAGCCCGCGCGGATGGGCAGGTGCTTGTCCGACACGGCAGAGGTGCGCGTGAACCGCGGGTCCACGTGGATCACGCGGGCGCCGCGTGCCTTGGCCTCAGTGACCCACTGGAAGCCCACTGGGTGGCACTCGGCCATGTTGGAGCCCTGGATGACGATGCAGTCCGCGTTGGCCATGTCCTGCAGGGACTGGGTGGCGCCGCCGCGCCCGAAGGAGGTTCCCAGACTGGGAACCGTGGCGGAGTGTCAAATCCGAGCCTGGTTCTCGATCTGCACGGCCCCCGCAGCAGTGAACAGCTTCTTGATCAGGTAGTTCTCTTCGTTGTCCAGCGTGGCGCCGCCCAAGGACGCGATGCCCATGGTGCGGCGCAACGGCTGGCCCTGCTCGTCCGCGTCCTGCCAGCCTCGGCGCCGGGACTCGAGAAAACGGTCGGCGATCATGTCGATGGCCGTGTCGCGATCCAGGGGCTGCCACTCGGCGGCGCCGGGCGCGCGGTACAGCACTTGAGTTTGTCGACCCGGCGAGTTCACAAGCTGCTCACTGGCGGAGCCCTTGGGGCACAGACGACCGCGGGAGATGGGAGAGTCCGGGTCACCCTCGATCTGAATGACGCGCTCGTCCTTGACGTAGACCTTCTGTCCGCAGCCCACGGCGCAGTACGGGCAGATGCTCTGCACCACGCGGTCCGCCGTGGCGGTGCGCGGGGTGGTGTCACGGGTGCGTTGGGACTGCACTGCGGAACTGCGGCCGGTGTGATCTCCGGTCCGGAGTTGGCGGATGACCGGCCACTCGAGCGGGCTGAATCGGGACATATCGCAAGAATAGACCGTTTACCGCGCGCGTCCAGGTGTCAGGTGTGTCGCGACGGCGACGACCCGCGCGGCACTCACGGCGGCATCAGCCCGGCTCATGCCGGGATTCGGCCCGCACGGCGACGACCCGTGGCGGCTCGTGGGGCCGCCCGGCCGCCGCGGGCCGCCACGGGTCGTCGGTGGTCTGCGACGGCGTGTCGCGTCAGCGCTCGTCCATGGGGTCCACGGTCTGGTCCGCGCCGTCCCGCAACGAGCGGTTGACCTCGCGGTCGGCCTGCGGGTCCTGCACGAGGGCCTCGACCTCCGGATCCTGGGTCTCGGAGGTGGTATCGAGCTCGGGGATCGTCTCCTCCTGCGCCACCTGCTCCACGTCAGCTTCCTCGGGGTGGGTCAGGGGATCCTCGTCGGCACCCCATTGGGCGTCGTCCTCCTCCCACGCGGAGTCCTCGTCACCGGTGGTGCCGATCAGTTCGTCCTCGCGGAACGTGTCGTCCGAGGCCTCGGGGTTGTCGAGCGGGTTGGGGTCCGGGATGGGCTGCGTCATGGGTTACTCCTTGCCAGGTTCTCGACGAGCGCGCTGTCACGCGCACGGTCAGACTACGGTGCCGCGGCCCCGCGCCTCCACCGGACCCCCGGCCGCTTCACGCGCAGCGGACCGCTCCGTGGCGGCTCACACGAGCGGCCACGGGTAGCGCATGCCGGAGGGGTCCTCCGGGAGCCTGCCCAGCAGCGCGAGGGCACGGGCACGACGACGCAGGGCACGCGTCTCCTCGGTCGTCAGCAGCTCGGTCACCTCATGCAGTGCGCCGTTCTCGGCGAGCGCCTGAATGTCCGCCACGAGGTCCGGGGGCAAGGGGTCGCGCGCGAATTCCCAGATCACGGTGCGCAGTTTGAACGCCGCGGCGAAGCACAGGCCGTGGTCGATCCCCCAGACCCGCCCGTCCCAGCCGCGCAGGACGTGGCCGGATTTGCGGTCGGTGTTGTTGGTCAGCACGTCGAAGGCGGCCATGGCGCGCAGCACCGGGTGGGTGTCCGGGTGGTCCTCCACAATCGTGAAGTAGTGCTCCCGGGGGTCCGCGGCCACGAACAACTGCAGCGATCCCGTCCCGAACGGGGCGTCGTCCCGGATCACGGTGAGCGGGACGATTCCCCAGCCGAGCGCCTCGCTGAGCAGGTACGCGGCGCGCTCCCGGCGGTACAGACCCGGCGGGAAGTCGTGCAGGGGCCGCTCCCCGAGCTCGGGTTTGTAGATGGCCCAGCATGCCGTGTCCGAGTCCGGCGGACCGAACGACGTCGCTGCGGGAGCTGCGTTGTCGGGGTCGGGTGCCGCGACGGGTGAGTCGGCCGGAGCGGCGTCGTCGCCGATCGCGGGAACCGAGCAGGCCTCGGCGGCTTCAGGGTCGGGGACCTCGCCGACACGAGCGTCGCCGTCGGTGCCGGTGACCGATTGCGACGCCAGCGCGCGCACCTCCACGAGGAACGTCTCATTGCTGCTGCGCGCGAGCTGTCCGAGCAGCGTGATCCCCCCCGTGCGCAGCAGCCCGTCCGCTCGTTCGGCCCTCACGACGCCGCTCTCACGACGACGCCGTCCCGCCGCCCCCGCGCCCGCTCCGGGTCGCGCCGGACCGGCCCGTCACGACGCCACCAGCTCCCGCAGGGAATCCCGCGTGGAGTTGACTGTGAGCACCACCGGATTCGTGTCGTTGCCGGAGGGCTCATCCGCACCGTCGGGCGCCGCGGGATAGGACAGCACCGAGATCGAGCACGGCCCCACGCTGAGCCGCTGGAAGTTGTCCAGGGGCGTGCCCATCGCGTGGGCCAGCAACCCGCGAATGGGGTCCGCGTGGGAGAAGCACACCACGGTCCCACCGGGGTGGAGCGTGCACAGGCGCTGCAAGGCATCGACCATGCGCTGCTGCATCTCGGGGAAGCTCTCCCCGTCCGGGAACCGGAACGCGGAGGGATTGTGCTGCACGGTGCGCCACTCGGGCAACCGGTTGAGGTCGTTGAGCGCGCGCCCCGTCCATTGCCCCACGTCGAGCTCCAGGAGTGCGGGGTCCTCGCGGACGGGCAGATCCAGCAGCTCGGCACTCGGCTGGGCGGTCTCCCGCGCGCGTTCGAGCGGCGAGCTGTACAGCGCGCTCACGGTCAGTTCCGCAACCCGCTCGGCCGCGGCGCGCGCCTGCTCCCACCCCTGCTCGGACAGGTGCAGTCCCGGGGAACGCCCCGGCAACAGCTCACCCGTGGTGGGGGTGCGGCCGTGACGCACGAGCAGGACGGTGGTCGATCCGCGGGAGTCGCTCATGCTTCGTCAGCCTAGAACGCACCCGCCCCCGCGTCACGGACCCCGCCCCGCACGGCTCCCCGCCCGTCACACGGCGTCACCGAACCGCCCCGGGGGCTCGACGCCGCCGCCCACCGGGCGTAGCGTGACGCGCGTGAACGCCCAACCTGACATCCGCACCCTGGGTGACCTGCGCGCGTCGGGTCATGAGCTGAAATCCCTGCGCCGGGAGATCCGCGACAACTTGCTCGCGGCGCTCGCCGCGGGGGAGAACCCGTGGCAGGGACTGCACGGCTTCGAGCGCACCGTGATCCCCCAGTTCGAGCGCGCGCTGATCGCGGGGCACGACGTCGCGCTGCTGGGTGAACGCGGCCAGGGCAAGACCCGCTTGCTGCGCACCCTGCCACGGCTGTTGGACGAGTGGACGCCCGTGATCGCGGGCTCCGAACTCAACGAACACCCCTACGAACCGCTCACCGCCGAGTCCACCGCGCGGATCGCCGCGGAGGGTGACGACCTACCGATCACGTGGCGCCATCGCGACGAGCGTTACGTGGAGAAGCTGTCCACCCCGGACACGTCCGTCGCGGACCTGATCGGGGACGTGGACCCCATGCGGGTCGCGGAGGGGCGGCGGCTCGGGGACCCCGAGACCATCCACTACGGGCTGATCCCGCGCGCGAACCGCGGGATCGTGGCGCTCAACGAATTACCTGACCTGGCCGAGCGCATCCAGGTGGCCCTGCTCAACGTCATGGAGGAGCGGGACATCCAGATCCGTGGCTATGTGCTGCGCTTGCCGCTGGACGTCATGGTCGTGGCCTCCGCCAACCCGGAGGACTACACCAACCGCGGCCGGATCATCACCCCGCTCAAGGACCGCTTCGGGGCGGAGATCCGCACCCACTACCCGCTCGAACTCGAGGACGAGATGGCCGTGATCCGCCAGGAGGCCGAACTCACCGCCGAGGTCCCCGACATCATCCTGGAGATCCTGGCCCGGTTCACACGACAACTGCGTGAATCCAGCGCGGTGAACCAGTCCTCGGGTGTCTCCGCGCGCTTCGCGATCGCGGGAGCTGAAACCGTGGCGGCCGCCGCCCGGCACCGCGCCACGGTGCGCCCCGGTGACCCCGCCGTGGCCCGGCTCGTGGACGTGGACACCGCGGTGGCCGTACTCGGCGGGAAGGTCGAGTTCGAATCCGGTGAGGAAGGCCGCGAGGACGACATCCTGGAGCACTTGTTGCGTACCGCGACCGCCCAGGCCGTGCGGGAACACTTCCGTGGCTTGGATCTCTCTCCCCTGGTCGCCGCGTTCGACGGTCAGCGCACCATCACGACCGGCGAACGCGTGGGCGCCCAGGAGTTCCTCGACGCCCTGCCCGCCCTCGAGGACTCCGAGCTCTACGACCGGTTGGCCGAACGCGTGGGCGGTGAGGGGCCCGGGTACCGCGCGACCGCCGTCGAACTCGCCCTCGAGGGGCTGTTCCTGACCCGGAAGCTCTCCAAGGAGTCCGGCGACGGGGAAACCGTCTACGGATAGGCCTCCCATGCGCACACCCCGGCATTCTTCACGGTACGGTCGTTACTCCGGCGGTCCCGATCCCCTGGCCCCACCCGTGGACCTCGGGGAGGTCCTGGACGCCGTGACCGAGGACGTCATGGCCGGCTACTCCCCCGACCAGGCCCTGCGCGAATTCCTGCGCCGCGGCGGGCGCAACCAGCGCGGACTGGACGATCTGGCGCGCCAGGTGCATCAGCGGCGTCGGGACCTGCTGAGCCGGCACCGCCTGGACGGCACGGTGCAGGAGGCCAAGAAACTGCTCGACCGCGCGCTGCGCGAGGAACGCGATCAGTTCCTGCGGGACGCGCGCATGGATCCCACGGACCGGCAGTTCCGGGAGATGCGCCTGGACGCCCTGCCGTCCTCCACCGCGGCGGCCGTGACGGAACTGTCCGACTACGACTGGCAGTCGGACGCCGCACGGCGCAACTACGAACAGATCAAGGACCTGCTGGGCCGCGAACTGCTCGAGCAGCGCTTCGCGGGGATGAAGAACGCGCTGCAGAACGCCACGGACGAGGACCGCGCCGCGGTCTCCCGCATGCTCGAGGACCTCAACGAGCTGCTCGAGAAGCACGCCCGCGGCGAGGACACACCCGAGGACTTCGAGCGGTTCATGAACCGGCACGGGGACCAGTTCCCCGAGAACCCCCAGGACATCGACGAGCTCATCGACGCGCTGGCTCAGCGCTCCGCCGCCGCGCAGCGCATGATGCGGTCCATGACCCCGGAGCAGCGCGAGGAGCTCATGGCGCTGTCCGCGCAGGCGTTCGGCTCCCCCGAACTGATGTCTCAACTGGACCGCCTCGACGCCGCGCTGCAGGGCCTGCGTCCCGGGTTGGACTGGTCCGGTTCGGAGCAGTTCGAGGGCGATCAAGGCCTCGGTCTCGGGGACGGGACGGGTGTGCTGCAGGACCTCGCGGACCTGGACGCCCTGAGCGAGCAGCTGTCCCAGTCCTATGCGGGTTCCACGCTCTCGGACCTGGACGTGGCCGCCCTGGCCCGGCAACTGGGCGACGACGCCGCCGTCGCCGCGCGCACGCTCACCGAGCTCGAGCGCGCCATGCGGGACAGCGGCTACCTGCGCCGCGGCACGGACGGCGAATTGCGGTTGTCCCCGCGGGCCATGCGCAAGCTCGGCAAATCCCTGTTGCGCGACGCCGCCGGGAGACTCTCCGGTCGCAGTGGCCGCCGGGACACCCGGCTCGCCGGGGCCGCCGGTGAGCAGACCGGCTCGTCCCGCCCGTGGCAGTTCGGGGACGTGGAACCGTGGGACGTGACCCGCACGGTGACCAACGCGGTGACCCGCACGGCGGCGTCGGGCGCGGACCCGAGTGCGGGTCTGCGGATCGACGTCCAGGACATTGAGGTGCGCGAGACGGAGGCGCGCACGCAAGCGGCGGTGGCACTGCTCGTGGACACGTCCTTCTCCATGGCGTTGAACGGGCGCTGGGTCCCCATGAAGCGCACGGCGATCGCCCTGCACCAATTGATCTCCACCCGCTTCCGGGGTGACGCACTCGAACTCATCACGTTCGGCCGCTACGCCCAGACGATGGACATCGGGGAGCTGACCGCGCTGCCCGCGTGGCACGAACAGGGCACCAACCTCCATCACGGCCTGCTGCTCGCGCAGCGCTTCTTCCGCAAGCACCCCACCATGCACCCCGTGCTGCTCGTGGTCACGGACGGTGAGGCCACCGCCCACCTGGAACCCGGCGGCGAGGCATGGTTCATGTACCCGCCCGATCCCGAGACCCTGCGGCTCACCGTGGCGCAGCTGGACGCCGTGGCCCGGCGCGGCACCGAGATCACCCTGTTCCGGCTGGGGGACGACCCCGGACTCGTCCGCTTCATCGCGGCGCTCGCGCGCCGGGTGCGCGGTCGGGTGGTCGCCCCGGATCCCGAGGACCTCGACGCCGCAGTGCTGGGCGAATACATGCGTTCACGCTCCCGGAACGGCTCCTGGGGTGGGTCGGGTGACAGCTTCGCGGACGACGACGCGTGACGGTCTTCGGGACGAATGCCCTGGTCGCGGGCTGATTCTTTTGCATCCACATAGAAGTATTGCTTAAGTGAAGACGAGCCCTCGCGCTGGAACCACCCGTGGACATCGGGGAACGGATGAGACGAGAGGATTCGTCATGCACCGCACACGCACGTTGACCGCGGCAGCCGCCCTCCTGGTCCTGTCACTGGGCGGGCTCACCGGATGCAGCTCCTCGCCCGCCGCGCAGCCCAAGAGTCACATGACCGCGTCCGACACCCCCGCGCCCGGGTCGCAGAGCCCCGCGGCGACCACTGCGGCGTCGTCTGCGACCCCCGAACCGTCCGGGTCGTGCGCGAACACCTCTGCGGAGCAGGCCGTGAACGAGAACATCGACAAGGTGGGCCCGGCGTTCCCCAAGGGCAACGTTCCCGACGCCGAGTGGGTGGCGATCGACACCGAGACGTACGACCCGTGCGCGGACCTGTCGTGGGTCACGCTGACGATCCGCAGGGGCACGGCGTCCTCCCCGTCGCAGCAGATGCTCTTCCACGACGGCGAGTACCTGGGCACGACCACCCAGGAGGGCATCGCCTTCTCGCCCGCGACCGTGCGGCTGTCCGACTCCGCCATCCAGGTCACCTACCGGTGGGCCAAGGAGGGCGAGAGCAATGCCGGTGCGAGCGGGCGGGCTGTGTCCACGTACTCCTGGAACCCGAACACCGAGTCCGTGGACCACGCGGGCGAGTGGCCCCCGGGTGTCGGCTGAGCCGCGCCCCGGCGCCCGGTTTCGACAACGCCACCACGCGCCGTCGCCCCCGCACTCCACCGGGACGGCAGCGCGGCCGCGTGGCTGGACACCGTGGCATGCCACGTGTGACACGATGAGCGCACGGGACGCACCCCACTGGCGAGGAGAGTCATGAACCTGCTGCGCACGCTCGTGACCGCATCCGCCGGTGCATACACCGCCAATTGCGCGCTGGGGGCGTCCGTGGCCGCCCGGTGGGTGAACACCTCGAACGTCCGGTGGATCCACCACGGTCTGTACATCACCACGTCCGCCGTGACCGCGGCGGCATGCGTGGCCGCGGTGCGTGAGCGCTCCCCAGTGGCGGCGGTCCTCGCACCGGCGGTCGTCCCGCTCTTCCTGTTGCAGCGCCACGGTGCGCACCCGCTGCGACGTCACACCCGAGACGCCCTCGCGGCGGCTCCCTGCTACGTGGCCGGCCTCGCGCTGGCCTGGAGGTGAATCGTGGAATTCCTGGATGCCGTGTTCAACCGCCGCACCACCAACGGCCCGTTCCGCCCGGATCCTGTGAGCCCCGAGCACCAACAGTTGCTGATCCGCGCGGCGGCCGCGGCTCCCTCCCAGTTCAACAGCCAGCCGTGGCGGTTCGTGCTGATCGAGAACCGGGACACGATCGAGACCGTCGCCCGGATCAGCGGGGAGAGCATGACCGAGGTCATGGGCGCGGGCACGTTCTTCGACCGGTACAAGAAATACTTCCGGTTCAGCCAGAAGGAGATGGACGCCCAGCGCAGCGGCATGCTGTTCGACAAACTGCCCG
Source organism: Kocuria sp. PD6 (assembly GCF_031844145.1). Lineage (NCBI taxonomy): Bacteria > Bacillati > Actinomycetota > Actinomycetes > Micrococcales > Micrococcaceae > Kocuria > Kocuria sp. PD6. Next base: position 30,344 of record NZ_JAUZUS010000011.1, on the reverse strand, counting down.
CGCTGCTGCGCCCGTTCACGTCCAAGGCGTTCACGCCCTCCGGGCAGAGCCTCATGAACAAGCTGCGCGTGCCCCAGACCCTGGGCGAGGAGAACCGCAAGCTCGTGGCGGGGTCCCCGCTGCTGATCGGCGTGATGCTCGAGCGCGGCGAATACCGCCCGGAGGAACTGTCCGGGTTCTACTCGGTGTTCAGCATGGGTGCCGCCATGGAGAACCTGTGGCTCACCACGGTGGAGTTGGGTATGGGGATCCAGTTCGTGTCCTTCCCCATGGAGGCACCGCACCAGTGGCAGCGGATCGTGGACGTGCTGCGCGTTCCGGAGGATCTGGAGCTCATGGCCGTGTACCGGCTGGGCTACGTACCCGAGCGCACCCACCGCCCAGCGATCGACTGGTCCAGCCGCGAGCGCAAACGCCCCTCCCAGTACGTGTTCCGGGAGACGTGCGAGACGCCTCAGCAGGGCTGGGATCAGGACGTGCGTCCCGGGTCCGACTGAGTCCGGTCCTTCTGCGGGGTGTCCACCTGATCCCGGCCCGCCTGGACCGGCTCCGCGTCCTGGCCGGTGTGCACCGCCAGCAGCCGGAAGAACCGCTGTTGCACGGCCCGCCACCCCGGGGGCAGCGCCTGGCGCAGCTCTCCGGGGCGGTAGCTGCGCCGGATGGACAGCAGACCGTCGAAGCGCACGAACACCCTGGCTCGTGCGAGCGGCAGCGTGGCCACCCAGTACAGCAGCCAGGCCGCGCGGCTGCGGCGCAGGTCGTTGTGCACCGCTACCCCACGGGTCAGCCGACGTGAGTCCGCCAGCACGGCGGACAGCTCCTTCCGTGTCAGGTGGTGAAGCATGTGGTTGGAGATCACGGCGTCGTAGCGCTCCCCCGCTGCCACCAGATCGTGGCTCGCGAGCGTCCGGTAGGTGGCGCCCACTCCGCGGTCGTGCGCGGCCGCCCACCGTGTGGCCCGGGCGTCCGGGTCGATCCCGGTAATCCGCACGTCCAGCCCGTCGCGAGCGGCCCAGCGGGTGATGGCCCGGGCGACGTCGCCCCCGCCGCACCCGATGTCCAGCACGGTGCCGGGGCGGCCCTCTCGGGCAGCGGCACGCAACGCAGGACGTACATACCGGCGGTAGACGGGCCGCCAGGATGCAACGAGCGGGTTGATCACCCCGAACAAGCGGTAGGTGTTGTCCAGGGCCACCGGATCGCAGGCCGGATCGTCCATGAGCTCCGGCTCGTCCACGCTGCGGTGGCGGAGCAGGGGGTCGCGGCGGCCCAGGACATCAGCGTGCGGCAGAGGGTTGTTGCGCAGCATAGGCTTCATCGCTCACGTCGTCTCGGACGCGGGACGGACCCGCAGCAGGGCGCTCTCGATGCTCAGGCCGGGGCCGAACGCGAGCGCCGCCACGATGCCCGGGTGCCCCGCTCGCACAAGGCGCTCGAGCACGAACAGGATGGTCGCGCTGCTCATGTTCCCGGCGTCCGCGAGCACTCCCCGGGAGGGGGCCATCTGCTCGTCCGTGAGCGCGAGCCGTCCCTGCACCTTGTCCAGGATGCTGCGTCCCCCCGGGTGCACGGCCCACAGGGGGATCCGGTCCGCGCTCAACCCCGCGCGGTCCAGCAGGGGTGCGAGGGCGTCCGTCACGTGGTCGTCGATGATCCGCGGCACGTAGGTCCCCAGGATCATCTCGAAGCCCTCGTCCCCCACGCTCCACGCGAGTTCCTCCTCGCCCACTGGGGCCAGGGTCGTCTCAAAGTCCACGAGCTCGAGGGTAGCGCCGGGAGCGGCGGCGTCGCGCCCCGTCACCACCGCGGCGGCCGCACCGTCCGCGAACAGGGCGTTGCCCATCACGGTGTCGGGATCGTTGCGCACGTGCAGGTGCAGGGTGCACAGCTCCACGCACACCACGAGCACCACGGCGTCCGGATCCGCGCGGCACGCGGTGTACGCGGCTTGCAGGGCGGGGAACGCGGCATTGCAGCCCATGAACCCCAGGTGCATCCGCTTCACGTCCGCGGGTAGCCCCAGGTCCTTGGTCACGCGCACGTCCGGGCCCGGCGCGAAGAACCCGGTGCAGGACACCGTGATCACGTGGGTCACGTCCGCGAGCTCGATCCCGGGGGCCGCGGCGTCGAGGGCCGCCCGGGCGGCTGTCACGAACATCCGTTTGGCGTGCTCGGTGTAGAGCTGGTTGCGTGCGTGCGTTCCCGGCGAGCGCAGGTGCCGGCTCGTGGGATCCACGAACGGCGACGCCGTGGCGTCGCCCCCGTCAACGGTCCCCGATGCCACAGCGCCCAGCTCGGGCAGGACCGTGTGGCGTGTGCTCACCCCGGCGCCTGCGAAGGCGGAACGCACCACGCGCGTGCCGAGCCTGGTCATCCCCGGTTGCTCGGCGAACAGCCGGGACACGTCCTCCTGCCGGATCACGGTGTTGGGGACGGCGGTCTCGATCGACAGCAGGCGTACGGTCATACCCCATGGTAGGCGCGCGGGCCCCCGCCCGGACGAGGCGCCCCGTGCCGGACGAGCCCCGACATGCGCAACGGCCGCCCGATCCATGGGGATCGAACGGCCGTCGGACGGGCGGTTCGGATCAGAGATCCACGACCTTGTTCTCGCCGTCCACGGTGTCGCCCTTGACCTTGGACTTGATCAAGTTGGCCACCTGGGTCACCTTGCTGTTACCCGGGCTGTCCCAGTACTCGGCGCTGTGGCCGTCGATCTCGATGAGGATGTTGTTGGGGTTCTCCGGGCCGCCCTGGAGCCACGAACCGGTGAAGCTGCTCCACAGTTCCTTGAGCTTGGCCTCGTCGTTGACGATGCGCGCGGTGCCGCACACGGACACCCACGAGCCGGAACCCGAGTAGGCCACGTTCACCTCGGGGCGCTGCTGCAGGGCCTGTGCCTGCTCGGAGTCGCGCTCCGCGATGAACCGCACGGTGCCGTCGAACTCGACCTCCTGCGTCGCCATGGGCTTGGACACCAGGTGACCGTCCCCGTCCACGTGGGTGAGCATGGCGATGCGGGTGCCCTTGATGATGTCCCGCACCTTCTGGATGTCGTCGGTGTTCTCCGCCATGGCACTTCCTTTCGTCGAGGCTGTGATTGCCCACCAAACTGTGGGGTCTGCCACCGCGATGCGGCGTCGATTGTCAGTTTATTTACTAGTGACGGTGCGCACGAGAGAGTTGGCCGGGAGCGGAATTCACGCCATCGTGAGCAGCACGACCCCGAACGATCCGGTCGTGGGCGACATGATGCCGGACGACACGGACACAGACATCCAGGCAGGGAGGGACGCATGACGCGATCGCACGAGGACACCGTGCACGTGCTGTTGGAGCGCCACGGCACCACGTACGCGCAGGACGCCGGCATCGAGCTGCGGGACACACCCGCTCCCCTGTTCCAGCTGCTGGTGCTGGCCAATCTGCTGTCCGCGCGCATCGGGGCCAAGGTGGCGGTCGCCTCCGCGCGCGAGCTGTTCACGGCCGGGTACCGCACCCCGGAACGGATGCGCACGGCGTCGTGGCGGCAACGGGTTCAGGCGCTGGGTCGCGGCGGCTACAAGCGTTACGACGAGCGCACCTCCACAATGCTCGGCGACGGCGCCGCCCTCCTGATCGACGAGTACGGCGGGGATCTGCGGCGCGTGCGTGAGCGCGCGGACGGTACCGACGACGTCCTCGACGCGCTCCAGCAGTTCCCGGGGATCGGCCCCGCGGGCGCCGCGATTTTCGCCCGGGAGGTACAGGGTGTCTGGCCCGGCCTCGCGCCGTTCTTCGACGCCAAGGCCCTGGACGGCGCCCGGCGCATCGGTCTGCCCGACGACGCCCACGACCTCGCGAACCTCGTCCCGCCCGAAAAACTCCCCATCCTGGCCGCGGCCCTGGTCCGGGTCGCGCTGGTCCGCACCAAGGATGACCTGCTGGAGTAACGGACCGGGTGCGATCCGCCGGAGGTGCCTTCGGCGGCGGACGCCGGGTTAATACACCGGCTGTGGTCCGTGGTGCCGAGTTAACACCTCGGTCATCGGGGTGCTCCACAGCCGTCATGTCTCCCCGCGACCATGGGTTCGGCCCGTTCGCCGGTCATCACCACGCGACCGGCAAGGCCATCTCCGTACGGCAACCCGTGAGAGGCTCTGGATGCGCACCCGCACGACCCCCCTGACCGATCGTCTCGCAACGGACCCCCTCCGCTGGATCCGGCCCACGGCCCTCCTGACAGCACCCCGCGGGCGGGAGGACACTGTGGGAATGACCACTGCGCCGGCCCACCTGTTGATCGGCCACCGCGGAGCCGCGGGGGTCGCACCCGAGAACACGGTGGCGGCGTTCGAGGTGGCCCGTTCCTCGGGTGCGCAGTTCTTCGAGCTCGACGTCCAGCTCTCCGCGGACGGTGTGCCCTTCGCGTTCCACGACCCCACCCCCGCGCGCACCACGAACGCCGCCGAGGTGTTCCCGGGTCGGGAGAACGATCCGGTCACGTCGTTCACATGGGCCGAATTGCAACGGCTGGACACTGGTTCGTCCTTCTCCGGCGCGTTCCGGGGCGAGCGCATCCCGCACTTCGACGACGCCGCGGAGGTTGCGCGCGACGCGATCGGCGTGTTCATCGAGATCAAGTCTCCGGTCACGTCCCCCGGTATCGAGCACATCATCGTGGGGCGTCTGCGATCGGATCCCCGGTGGCAGCGTCTGGTCCGCGACGGGCGAATCGAGGTCCTGGGGTTCGACGCTGCTTCCAATCAGCGCTTCGCGGTGCTGGCCCCGGAGGTCCCCCTGCAGCAGCTCGTGTACCGGGTTCCCGATGCCGAGACCCTCGCGCGGATCTCCACCTACGCGGGGCAGGTGGGGTCCAACCACCGCTGGCTCAATGGGGCCGCGGTGGACCGGGTCCGTGCGGCAGGGCTGGGCATGAGCGTGTACACGGTTAACGCCGAGCGCAATTTCAACCGCATGGTGGCCCTGGGCGTGGATCGGATCACGACCGACTTCCCCGTGGAGTTCTCCCGGAAACACCCCGCGACCGTGGGGCACGCCGTGGCCGTGCGGTAGCGCCGACGGTCGCCGGACCGCAACCGGGCCGCCGCCGCGCTGCCCTGCCACCGGGGATCCGTTCGCAGCCGTCCGTAGGTGTCCACGTCCACCCGCGGCCACGGACAGCCTCCGTCATCCAGTAGGAGATCCAGCCGTTCCGGTTCTGCTCGTCCCCTGGTGGCACCGGGACCGATATCGGCCCCGACGGACGTCATTCCTGGGACGCCGAGAACGACCACATCACGCCGTAGCGGTCGAAGACCTGGCCGTACCAGTCGCCCCACGGGGCCTTCTCGAACGGCATGCCCGTGTGGCCACCGCCAGCCTCGAGCTTCTCGATGAGGGCCCGCGCCTCCGTGGCCGTCTCCGTCGTGTAGAGCAGGGAGTAGGCGGTCCCGGTGAGCGGGTAGTCGCCGTCCCCCATGGCGTCACCGGCGGCGATCACTCCGCCGGGCATGGTCAACGTCGAGTGGGCCACGGCCTGGGGATCCGGTTCGAACGGCATGCCCTGCAGGTCCATGTCGCCGTAGCGCAGGATGTGCAGGTCACCCCCGAACACGTCGTGCCAGTGCTCCATGGCTTCGGCGGTGGTTCCGGGCAGGGCGATGTACGTGGCGAGTGAGGGGGTCATGTGAGGCTCCTTCGACGAACGCATCCCGGATGATTCGGTCCCAGTATGGCCGTCGCGAGCGGATTCGGGAACCTCTTGCTCCGGGCCCAGCGCAGTTGTTCGGGAACCTTTTACTCCGGCGCCCGGCGCAGTTGCTCGGGCAGTTCCTCGAGCAGCCGCAACCACAGTTCCGAGACCGTGGGATAGCTGGGCACCGCGTGGCGCAGCACGGGCACCGGTACCTTCCCCGTGATCGCGATCGTGGCCGCGTGCAGTTGCTCGCCAGCGTCCGGGCCCGCGAACGTGGCGCCCACGAGGCACCGGGTCTCCCGGTCCACGACGATCTTGGCCTTTCCGGAGACGGTGTCACGCAGCAGCGCCGCGCCGGCCGCACCGTTGTAGGGCACCTCCGCGGTGACGACGTCGATCCCCCGGTCCCGCGCGGAGGCTTCCGTCAGTCCCGTCTGCGCGACCTGCGGTTGCGTGAACACGACCTGGGGCACCGGCGGATTCTCCACCTCGTACGGCGCGGGCGCCCCCGTGGCCGCCGCCTTGATCCTGGCCCCGATGACCCGGGCGCGGTACTTGCCCCAGTGGGTCAGGGGCACATCGCCGCTGGCATCGCCCACGGCGTGCAGCCATGCGGGGAGCTTCTCATGGAGGACGTCGTCCGCGCTCAGCCCGACCGCGTCGAGTCCCACGTCCCGCAACCGCGGGGTACGGCCTGTGGCCACGAGCACCTCGGCCACGTCGACGGTCCCGGCGGAGGTCTCGAGGTGGACCGGCCCGCCGTGGACCCGGCCCAGCCCCGTGTCCTCGGCATCGCTGCGGGTGCACTTGGTGACGGATGCGTCGAGCACCACTTCCACGCCGCTGGCGCGCAACCCGTCCAGGACGGTGTCCCCCGCGAACGGTTCGTTGCCGGACAGCAAACCCGAGCCCCGCACGAGCAGGGTCACCCGGGATCCCAGGGCGTTGAGCCACACCGCGGCCTCACATGCCACGACTCCCCCGCCCACGATCGCGATGCTCTCCGGCGTCTCGACCACGCCGGTCGCGTCCGCGGACGTCCACGGGTGCGCTCCGTCGAACTCGGAGGGGATGCTCGGCTCGCTGCCGGTCGCGAGGATCACGGCGTGCCGCGCGGTGAGGGTGCGCGCGGCGGCGTCGTCGGCCTCGATGCGCACCGAGCGCTCGCCCACGAGGCGGGCGTGGCCGCGCACCACGCGGATGCCCGCGGACTCGGCCCACTCGACCTGGGAGGAGTCGTCGTAGTCGGAGACGAACGAGTCGCGCCGCGCGAGCATGCCGTCCCGGTCGAGCCGCGTGGGGACGACGCCCTCGAGGTCGTCCGTCAGTCCCGTCACGTCGACCGGGCGCAACAGCGCCTTGCTGGGCATGCACGCGTAGTACGAGCACTCCCCGCCCAGTAGGTGACCCTCCACGATGACTGCGGTGAGGTCCGTGCCCTCGATCGCGTACTGCGCGGCGTTCTCTCCCACCGCGCCGCCGCCGATCACGATCACGTCCACCGACTCCTGCGTTGCTGACTCCGTCATGTCCTCACAGTAGCCGCCGGGGTACCGGATGTCGGCCCGGGGGCACCCCGTGCGCGGTGCGGAACCGGCCTCTCACCTGGCAATACTCCCGATTGTGACCCTCGTCATGTGTACGGTGGAATCGCCACCTCCGTTGCATGGTCGGCATCACGACCCTCGCCGGCCCAGCGGACCGACGATGAGGAGATGCCATGAACGCGAGCGCAATGACACCCCCGGCCACCGACGAGCCCCCCACCACCCATCGCCCCTTCCGAGCCCGCGGCGGACTGGCTTTCCTGGGGCTCGCGGGCATGCTGACACTGGCCGCGTGCGGCGAGGGCAATAACGCCACCACCGCGGATCCGACGGGTGGGCAGGGGGCCGCGACGGCGGCGTCGAGCCCGGGTCCCCTGGCCACCGCCACGGTGCGTCATGCCGAGGGAATGGAGGTCGGCACCGCGCAGTTCACCGAGGCCGGCCAGGATGCGATGCGGGTTTCGGTCGAGTTCTCCGGTCTGGAACCGGGGTACTACGGCCTGCACGTGCACGGCAACGGCGTGTGCGAGGCGGAGAGTTCCGCGCCGGACGATCCCTCCGAGACCGGCGCCTTCCTGTCCGCCGGCGGGCACCTGGGTGGCGACGACGCTCGCCATCCGGAGCATGCGGGTGACCTTCCCGCGCTGCTGGTGACGGAATCCGGGCGGGCGGCCATGTCGTTCGAGACGGACCGGCTCACGGCCGAGAACCTGCGGGACGACAACGGCTCCGCGCTGATGATCCACTCCGGCCCGGACAACTACGCGAACATCCCCGAGCGCTACGCCCCGGAGGGACCGGACGAGGACACCCGCTCCACGGGTGACGCCGGCAGCCGCCTGGCGTGCGGTGTGATCGAGTAACCCGTCCTCGTCACACGGACGTTCGGCCCCCCGCCCGGGTGAGCGCCAGGACGACCACGACGATCAGCGCGGACGTTGTGCCCGCGATCATGTCGGTCATGGTGTCCAGGTTGTTCACCTGAGCGTTGCTGTCCGAGACCAGATCGGTGACGAACTCGGCGACCTCCCACAGGAACGCGATGAAGGCGCTGAACGACACGATCGCGAGCCCCCACAGCCACGTGGGCAGGACGAAACCATGCCGCCGGGACAGGATGCGCCACGCGTGATCGGCGCCCAGCGCGATCAGGATTCCCGAGAAGAAGTGGACCACGGTGTCCCACGGCGTCCACACGCCGTAGACGTGCAAGTACGTTCCCAGGAACGCCCCGCCGAACAACAGCACCGCGTACAGCAGTTGCAGGGTCATGGGGATGCTGGCGCGGGCGATCGGCTCCAGGGCGAGCGGGACGAGCGCCGCGAGGACGAGTGCGGACAGCAAGAACACGGCCGGGCCGTTCTCCCGGGCGATCTCGAAGATCAGCGTCCCCACGAGGAGCACCTCCAGCACGATCAAGGGGACATGGCGGCGCAGTCTCGTGTCGTGGGGGATCATGCATCCGACCCTACGCACGGGCCCTGACACGGTGGGTTGGGACGCGACGGCGCTGAGGAGGCTCAGTCCGTGAGGATCAACGACAGCCCCCGATCGAGGGCCTGTTCGGTGCCCTCCCGAACGGATTCGGGTGCGTTGAGGTGATCCAGGGCCAACCCGTTCACGAGTGCCGTGACCAGGGGCGCGGCGGTGTCCGGGGTCAGCCCCTCACGTAGCTTCCCGTCCTCCTGGGCCCGCCGCAGGACGTTCAGGACACCCTCGTGGAAGATCTGCAGGTTCTGCCAGTACACGCTCGCGAGCCAGTCCCGGGTGGAGGCGGCCGCCCCGAAGCTGACCCACACGGCAGCGTCCTCCCTCCGCACGCCCTCCAACGGCAGGAGTTCACGCAGGGTGCGAGCGAGGGATGCCCGATAGCCGTTCAGACCCCGCGCAGCCATGACCCGTTGGGTCTGTCGCTCCACGGACCTCTCGAGGGCGGCGAGCAGCAGATCCCGCCGCGTCTTGTAGTGGTATTGAACGGTCCCGGGGGAGATCCCGGACTCCTGGGCCACGGTGCGCACGCTCACCACGTCGAAACCTTGCTGGGCGATCACGCGGATCGCCGCTTCCGCGATCATGACCCGGGCGGGGATCATCCCGCGACTCTCGTTCTCCTGTGGCATCTGACCACCCCCTCTCATACAAGTGTATGGTTGCGGTATGGCATACGTTCGTACGAGACAAGGCGGCACACATGGGTGACCTTCTCGCACTGCTCGGATTGGCTCTGCTGGACAGCATGAGCCTCGGGACCCTGGTGATCCCCCTGGTCCTCGTGATCTCCCGGCGGCGCGTGGACGCGGTCCCGCTGTTCTTCTACTTCACGACCGTGGTGCTCTTCTACTTCTTCCTGGGGATCGCGATCGCCCTGGGGTTCGACCTCCTCTCCGACGTGGCCGGGAGGATCTGGGACAGCGAGCCCGCCCAGTGGTTCAAGGTGGTCGCCGGGCTGGGTCTGCTCGCGTACGGGATCTTCGCACCGGACCCCGTGAAGCGCGAGGGGCACCGCGCACCGCCCAGGTCCCTGCATCCCGGTGCCATGGTCGCCCTCGGTGCCGGCGCTGCTCTCACGGAGGCCGCCACGATGGTCCCCTATCTCGCGGCCAACGGGATCATCACGAGTATGGACATCGGCTGGCCGCTGCGACTGGCCCTGCTCGCCGCCTACTGCGTCGTGATGATCTTGCCCGCGCTCGTGCTCATCGCGGCTGCGGCATTGGCCGGCCAGCGGATCTGGCCGCGCCTCGAGAGGATCGTCCCCACGCTCGAGCGGGAAGCGAAGGTCACGCTTCTGTGGATCGCAGCGATCGTGGGGGTGTGGATGGCCGGGAGCGGATTGTCCGCCGTGATGAACTGACCTCCCCCCTGTCCGCGGAGGACCCCGGAAGTGATCGAACACCGTTCGGTGCAGTACTTTGGTGTACTACATTGGCATGGCCGGTGGGGGTGGGTTTCGCCTCCGGTGAGGAGATGCTGCAGTACTACGTCTCCTACGGGTGGTGGGGCATTGCCGGGGCCGCGGTGAACCTGCTCGTGATGCTCGCCGGCGCCGGCTCCCACCTCAATCAGCAGTTCGGCCTGCCCCTGTGGACGGGTTCGGCGATCAGGGTGGTCCTGGTGCTGCTCATGACCGACGCCCTGCTGCTCAGCATCCAGGACGTGTACGACGCCGATCTGCCCACCCTCGCGCTCATCGACAAGATCAATCCCGTGCTCGGGGTCATCGCCTCCGCGGGGACGTACCTCATGATCTTCGGTACGTCCCTGGGCGTGGTCTTCTCCCTGGGCAAGGGTCTCGCGGCACCCCGGCCATCCTGGGGCAGGCTGGTATTCATCGCGGTCACGCTGGTCGAGTTCGGGCTGAGCCTCCTGCCGTTCACCGAGCTCGTGAACAAGGTGTTCCCCGTGATCGGGTGGCTGGGTGTCCTCTTCGTGGCGGTCCTGTTGATCACGTGGCTGGTCATCGCGCGCACCGGCATCGCCGAGGAGGGGTTGCGCCGGGACCGGATCCACGCGCTGCTGCTCTACCGCCTGGACCCGATACGTCGCTGGACGCCCCGGCACGCGAACGCCCTCATCCAGGCGGTGGACGAGTCCAATCTTCGCGCCATGCAACTGGGCGACGTGATGAGCGCTGACCTCTACCAGGAGGCCGAGCGGACCAGTGGGATCAGCGTCCCGCCCGAGGAGTAGGAGCAACTCGGCGAGAAGCTGTCGCAGTTGCAGAAGTCCCGCCGTTCCCAGCACACTCCCGAGCCCCCGCGCCGTTGATGGCGTAGCCCGATCTCCAACGGCAGTACGACGACGGCAGACGGTCACCTTCGCGCTCGAGGTGACCGTCCGCCGTCGTCAGATGTACCGCCTGGGCCCGGGGACGGGAGCAGGGGTGCGAGGTCGTCAGCCTCCGAAGCCGATGTCCAGGGACACGACGCCCACGCCGATCACCATGGCGGTGGCCAGCAGGAACGCGAGCACGATCAGAATGAGCCCCCACGGGGTGCCCTTCTGCGGGTTGCTGGGCTGAGTTTTGGGCGTGTTTTCCATGATCTTCCCTTCGTGTGGTCGGAGTTCAAGTCTGGCAGGTCGCCGAGAGTTCGGGGGAAAGTGACATGGGGCGGGGCAGCTGCCGCTCTTGCCCTGGCGTCTCTGCGTACTGTTGTGGCCATGAACACTTTCTTCAACTCCATGCGCAACCTCGGCTTCCGACGCGGACCGCAACGAGTGGTCGCTGGCATTTGCGGTGGTCTGTCCCATCAGTTCGCCATCAATGTGTGGCTCGTCCGCCTGCTCGTCCTGTTGTCGTTCCTGCTCCCCGTGGTGGGGCTCGCGCTGTACCTGGTGGTCTGGATCATCACCCCGTGGCAGGATGGCAGCATCCCGCTGGAGACGTCGCTGCGCAAGTGACCCGTGCCGTCGTCGTTTCCGACGCTGGCCGAGCCGGGCCCGCCATGACGCGGCGCCCGGCTCATGCTTTCGTGGCATAGAGGCGGAAGCGCCGCTGCGTCACCCGCAGGGGCGTGTGCTCCCCCAGCACGGTGAGTTGGTCGGCGTGCTTGTCGATCGAGAAATTCGGCGCGTCCCACGGGACCATGGCCAGGTACATGATCAGTGCCTCCACGTCCGTGAATTCCATGACGCCGTCCCATGCGTCGGCGACGTCGATCCGCAACCCCGCTTCCTCCAGCTCCGCGATGTACCGGCCCAGGGTCACATGCGGGTAGAGAAACTCTTCGCCGAACCATTCATGGATTTCCGGCGCGTCGAACCCGTCGACCTGTTGCGTCAACAGCCGGCCACCCGGGGCAAGAACCCGGGTCACCTCGCCGACATCGATGGCCTCATGGCGGGACATCACGAGATCCACGCTGCCGTCCTCGAACGGCATGGTCTCGCGCGTATCAGCGTCGTACGGAAGCACCTGGATCCCCCACGGAGCCAGGTTCGCGCGCGCGACCGGCAGGTTCGGTTCCCACCCCTCCGTCGCCGCGACGACGCCGCCGTGCCCCGCAATGCCCGTGAGCAGCGTTCCCAGCCACTCGCCACCCCCGGTCCCGAGGTCCACGATTCGGGACGCACTGCGCACGGCCGCGAGACAGTCCGCCTCGAAATCCCACGGTGGCTCAGTAGCGGTCAGTCGGCCTTCCAACCGTGAGAAGTCCCAGCCGACCATCCGGGTGCGGTCGTAAACGGCGCGCAATGAGTCGATCGTCATACTTCATTGTGGTCTCCCACCGCGCCCCGTGAGCCTGTGTGTTCTCAGCTGCCGGAGCTTTCTGCCTCGTCGAGTTCCTCGGCGGCGGCGCCGTCGGACTTCGGATCCTGCAGTTCGGGCCCGCCCACGGCCTGGTCCTGCCAGGTGAGCACGCGCCATGCGCCGGGCTCGCCGTCCAGCACGACGACGCCCGTGTTCGACAATCCGTTGGTCGCCGTGAACTTGCGGTCCAGGTTGGCGCACCGCAGCGCACACCACGCACGGATGACGGCGCCGTGCGACACGAGAACAGCTACGCGGTCCGGTGCCAGAGCAGTGGACGCTTCCTCGACGACGGCGTCGAAGCGCGCCATGACGTCGTGGCCGTTCTCGTCCGACCCGGGGATCCTCGAATCGAGGCCGCCATCCGCCCAGCTCAACGCTGATTTCAGATAGGTCTCGATCGAATCGTGGTCGTTGGCCATTTCCAGATCCCCGGCACCGATCTCACGCAGACCTTCACGGATCTCGGTCGACAACTCGCGCGCCTCCGCGAGCGGGGCGGCCGTCTGCTGGGTGCGCACGAGGTCGGAGGCGTAGATCGCACCGATGGGCTCACCCGCCAGCGCCTGCACGAGGGCTTGCGCCTGCTCACGCCCCAGGTCGGTGAGGTCCGCGCCGGGTGCGGCGGTGTCCAAGTGATGGCCCACGTTGGAGGAGGTCTGGCCATGACGCACCAGGATGAGTCGCACGGGGAAATGCCCCTTTTCAGTTGCCGGGGGTCTTGGAGGTCCTACCCGGTCCACGGTAGCTCAGGGAGGAATCCGCTGAGCCACGCGCCACGACCGCGGGGCGAGGAGCGACCCTGGCCGTACTGGCCGTCACGCTGCTCACCGGGTGCGAGGGGCGAGACGCCCCGTAGCGCAGGACCACCCCCGGAGCCGAGCCACTCCACGACCCGGTCTGCCGGCAGACGGCCGATCGTCATGGTTGCGGAGAAGGCACCGCAGGCGACGGCCGCGGTGCCCGCGGAGGTGCCGAGCGCGTCCTTCAGGCTGCGCTCGCGCGGAGCTCCACCCGATTGTCACTGACGCTCCCGCCCCCGAGACGGACGTGGCGTCCCTGCGTGCGACATGAGCCACCGTCACCGTGACGGCCCAGGGCTGAGCCGCTGGAAATACCCTAGAGTAACTTCTATGTCTGACCACCGGAACTCCCCCGTAGCCGGCATCCGCCGCGAAAACCTGAGCATTCCCGTCGCCTCGGACGCCGTGGCGGGCACGCTGTGGCTGCCCGAGGGCGAACCGCGCGGCGTCGTCGTCATGCACCCCGCCACCGCAACGCCCGAACGGTTCTACGCCGGGTTCGCCGAGTACGTGACGGGCCGCGGTCTCGCGGCGGTGACCTATGACTACCGCGGCACGGGCCGCTCCGGCGAGCCCCGGAAGAACCCGCACCTGCGCATGCGCGACTGGATGGGCGGGGACGTCCCCGCCGTGGCCGCCTGGACCCGCGCACGGTTCCCCGGGCTTCCACTGCACGCCGTGGGTCACAGCATCGGCGGGCACGCCATGGTCCTCGGCCACGGGCTCGAGGGCCTTGACCGGTTCGCGGTGGTCTCCTCCCACCTGGCGCACACCCGCACGATCGCCCCGCGGAAGGAGCAGCTGCGCGTGGCCGCCATGCTGCATGTCGTGGGCCCGGCACTGAGCCGGACCCTGGGGTACATGCCCGGCAAGCGGCTCGGCATCGGAGAAAACATGCCCACAGCCGCGATGGTCGAGTGGGGGTCGTGGGCACGGCGTCCCGGCTACTTCTTCGACGACCCGTCCATGGACGCGACGGCCCGCGCGGCCGCGGTCACCCAGGATGTGCTCGCGCTCGGCGCCTCCGACGATCCCTGGGCCAGCCCCGCGCAGATGAGGGCCCTGACCGGGCGGCTCACCTCCGCCGCGGTGGAGCACCGCACGTTCACCCCGGAGCAGCTGGGCGTTCCGCGCATCGGCCACCACGGCCTGTTCCGCCGCTCCGCCGCCGACGCCGTGTGGCCGGGCCTCGTGGACTGGCTCACCGCGCCGTCACCCCAGGGCTGAACGGCCCCGGCTTCCCGGGACTGCACGCTCCGGGTGGAGAAGGGCAGCCGCGACGTCGCCTTGGGCGCTCAGGCGTTGACGGGTCGGCGCACGGGCCTGTCCGCCGGCTGGCGCCACACGAGGGCCGCCACTGTCAGCATGAGCACCACGGCGATGAGACCGAACGGCACGGGCAGCAGCGGGATCAGTGCAGCAGCAGTGTGACGGACAGCGTCGTGGGCTCAAGGGCCCTCACGGCGTGTAGCAGCCCCTCCGTGAGGTGCAGCACCTGGCCCGGCCGCAGCTGCACGGGACCCTCCGGGAGCTGGAAGTCCACGCTCCCCCGGACCACCTGGATCAGCGCCGGGTGCGGTGCGGCGTGCTCGTGGAGCTCGTCGCCCTCGTGGAACTCGAAGGCGACCACCTTGACGCCATCCTCCTCCACCACCGTGGCAGCACTGGGGCGGCCCGGACGGGGTTCGCTGCGGCCGACCAGCTCTGAAAGGGTGGCGACTCCACTCCCGGAGCCGTGGTGGGTGGTGTGCTCGAACGAGTGGTGCGCCATCGCTTCTCAGGTCCCCTCCGTGAATTGCTCGAAACATAATCAGCATATTGCGTGCAAGATATTGGATCAACGGGGGTTCACCCGGTCGGAACCGCCGAGGGGCAGTCGCCCTCCTCCTGAGGCACCTCCCAGCTGACCCGGTGCACCGAACGGCCCACCCACGAGGAGGTCGTGGCCCGCCTGAGGACGCGCCCCCAGACACTCACCCGAGGGTTGCTGACACGAGGGCCAGCACGAACGTCCACACGCACACCACCGCGAGCATGCCCAGGCTGTAGGCGATGGAGCCGCGCATGATCTCACTCTCCCGCCCGTTGAGACCCACCGCGCCGGCGGCGATCGCGATGGACTGCGGGGAGATGACCTTTGCAGTGGTACCGCCTGTCGTGTTGGTCCCCACGAGGAGGGACGGGGCGGCGCCGATGCCCTGCGCCGTCGCCACCTGCAGCGGCGCGAAGAGGGTGTTGTTGTTGACCACCGAGCCCGTGAGGAACACGCCGATCCAGCCGATCACCGGGGCGATGAGCGGGAAGATGGGACCGACCGCGGCGAGCGCGGTGCCCATGGCGGTGGAGCCGCCGGAGTAGTTGGCGATGTTCGCGAGCACCAGGATCACGGCGATGAGCAGGATGGCCGGGCCCAGCGCCTTGAGTGCGCCCGCCAGCTCCTCCCCCAGTTCTTTGGCGTGCAGCTGCGGGGTGGTGAAGAACGTGATGAGCACCGCGATCAGGATGGCCGTTCCGGTGGCACCAAGGATCGAGAAGGTCCAGGTGGCATTGACGACCGTTCCGGCGGCGGTGGTCACGTGACCGGTGAGCCCGGGCATGGGCACCTTGAAGGTCGTGAAGCTCAGCGCACCCTTGGTGAAGAGGTTCTGCACGGCGGGGACGGACCACAGCAGGATCACGGCGGTGAGGATGTAGAAGGGGCTCCACGCGCGGATCACCTCGCTCGCGGGATGGCTGGCCTCAGCGGTCTCGGGGGCCTCCGGGGCACGCGAGATCCGGCGCGGGGACCACACGTGGCACACCGCGAACAGGGCGACCATGGCCAGCAGGCCGGCCGCGAGATCTGCCAGCTCGGGGCCCATGAACCACAGCAGGCCACCCTGCACCGCGCAGAAGACCACCGAGGAGACGAGCGCCGGGAGCCAGGCCTCGCGCAGGCCGCGCACCCCGTCGACCATCCACACGAGCAGGAACGGAACGAGGAACGTGAGCGGCTGGAGCAGCAGCACGAGGGCTCGCGAGAGTTCCGGCGTCTCCATGCCGGTGACCTGCGCTCCCACGAGCACGGGCACGCCAATGGCGCCGTAGGCACCGGCGGCCACGTTGGCCACGAGGCACAGCACTGCGGCGCGCACGGGCGGGAACCCCAGCTGCACGAGCAGTGCCGCGCAGATCGCAATGGGCACACCGAAGCCTGCCACGCCCTCCAGGAACGCGCCGAACGCAAACGCAATGAGCAGCACCTGCACGCGCTGGTCAGCGGAGACCGCGGCGATCGAGGAGCGGATCACGTCGAAACGGCCCGAGCGCACGCTCAGCCGGTACAGCCACACCGCCATGACGATGATGTACGCGATGGGCCACAGCGCGGTCAGCAGCCCCAGCAGACCTGCACCGGCCGCGGCGGAGACGGGCATGTGGAACACGAGCAGTGCCACCAGGATCTGCACCACCAGCGCGATGAGCCCCGATGTCAGCCCCGTGAGCTTGAACAGCATCATGCAGGCCAGGAACACGACTATCGGGATCGCGGCCGCGAGCGCGGTCAGGGGCAGGCTGCCCAGGGTGTCAAGAGATTGGGTCCACATTGGAGCCTCCACGACGTCCGGCGGGTGAGCAGTCTTCAAGGCGGGCTCGCGACGTCGCCGCGGTGCGCGCCGTCGTCAGCCGCCGGTCGCGTAGCGGGGCGGGTTCCGGGAGCCAGCGGACCCTCGTACCACCACCTGCGACGCGCCGCAGCGACGCCTTGATCACAGGGTCAACGCTAGTCCTGAACCGGGCAGTTCGGGCGGGAACCCTCCGCGGAGAGTGACAGGTGCGTAATGAGACACCCGGCTGCGGACCCCCTGGGGAACGGCACAGCCGCCCGGGGGGTCCGGAACCCCGTGAGTGGGAACGGGACACCGTGAAAATACCCACACTGTGAAATTACGATAGGCAAATCTTAGTTATTCTCAATTTCCTCGACACCCGCCACAACCCTTTCTGGCGGCAGTACCGGAAACGCCTCGGAACGCGTCCCGCAATACCCCTCCCGGCGTAGAATTGAGGGTGATGAACTCCCGGAGTTCAGCACTCGGTTCACCCATTGACGAGGGGCAACGATGACGGCAACCATTCAGCGAAAACAACGCACGTCAGCCCCGCCGCGCACACGGCTGCCGGTGTCGAACTTCGCCGCGAAAACCACCATGGCCGTCACCGGTCTCATTTTCGTCGGATTTGTGTTCGTGCACATGTACGGCAATCTGCACATCTTCCGCGGCCAGGAGGAGTTCGACCACTACGCACACTGGCTGCGCGAGATCCTGATGCCGCTCATGCCCTACGCGGGTGTCCTGTGGGTGCTGCGCGTCGTACTGCTGATCAGCCTGGTGCTGCACGTGGGCTGCGGGCTCCTGCTGTGGACGCGCGCCCGTCGAGCCCGCGGGACGTTCAAACGCACCGGGCTGCGTCGCGGCGACGCCCTGATGGCGCGCTCGATGCTCGGAACCGGCCTGGTGATCCTGCTGTTCGTGATCTTCCACATCCTGGACCTCACGCTGGGTGTCCAGCCGGCCGCATCCGGGTCGTTCGAGAGCGGATCGGCGTACGCCAATCTGGTCGCCAGTTTCCAGCGGCCCCTCGTGGCCCTCTTCTACATGCTCACCATGCTGGTGCTCACCGTGCACGTGGCCCACGGGACGTGGACCGCCGCCAACGACCTCGGCGCCACCGGCAGGCGGCTGCGGCAGCTCGCCGCGTGGGTGGCAGGGCTGGTCGCCATTGTCATCTGCCTGGGTAACATCTCGATCCCCGTCTTGGTTCTCCTGGGAGTGATTCAGTGATGACAGCATCCTCGACCACCCAGGCGCACGCCCTGCTGGACGAGCTGCGCACCGTGGGCTCGGACCTCCCTGGCCTGGGCTCGGACGTGCCCCCGTCCCAGATGTGGGCGGACCGGCGGCTGCACTACCGCATGGTGGGCCCGCTCAACCGTCGGAAGTTCACCGTGGTCGTCGTGGGCACCGGACTCGCCGGTGCAGGTGCGGCGGCGGCCCTGGGCGAACTCGGCTACAACGTGGAGTCGTTCACCTTCCACGACGCCCCGCGCCGCGCCCACTCGGTGGCCGCCCAGGGCGGCATCAATGCCGCACGCGCCCGCACGGTGGACAACGACTCGATCGCCCGGTTCGTGAAGGACACCGTCAAGGGCGGCGACTTCCGCGGCCGCGAGGCCGATGCCTGGCGGCTGGCCGAGGAGAGCATCCGGGTCATCGACCACATGAACGCGATCGGCGCGCCCTTCGCCCGCGAGTACGGGGGCGGGCTGGCCACCCGCTCGTTCGGCGGCGTACAGGTCTCCCGGACCTACTACACGCGCGGGCAGACCGGTCAGCAGCTGCAGGTTGCCGCCGCCCAGGCGCTGCTGCGGCAGGTCTCCACGGGACAGGTGAACCTGCACACTCGCACGGAGATGCTGGACCTCATCGTCGTGGAGGGCCGCGCCCAGGGCATCGTGGTGCGCGACCTCGTGACCGGGAAGATCTCGGCGGTCACCGGGGACGCCGTGGTGCTCGCCACCGGCGGCTACGGCAACGTCTACTACCGCTCCACGCTGGCCAAGAACTCGAACGTCACCGCCGCATTCCGGGCTCATCGGCGCGGCGCGCTGTTCGCCAACCCGTGCTTCATCCAGTTCCACCCCACGGCCCTGCCGGTCTCCAGCGAGTGGCAGTCGAAGACCACTCTCATGAGCGAGTCCCTGCGCAACGACGGCCGAATCTGGGTTCCCGTGAAGGCCGGGGACCACCGGCCCCCGGACGAGATTCCCGAGGACGAGCGCGACTACTACCTGGAGCGCCGGTACCCGGCCTTCGGCAACCTCACACCGCGCGACGTCGCCAGCCGGGCGGCGAGGACCGAGATCGACGCGGGCCGCGGCGTCGGGCCGCTGAAGAACTCCGTGTACCTGGACTTCCGGGACGCCATCGAGCGCCTGGGCCGCAAGGTGATCGCGGAGCGCTACGGCAACCTCTTCGAGATGTACTCGGACGCCACAGGTGAGGACCCGTACGAGGAGCCCATGCGCATTGCGCCCGGCGCGCACTTCGCCATGGGCGGGCTGTGGAGCGACTACGACATGATGACGTCGATCCCCGGGCTGTTCGTGGGCGGCGAGGCTGGCTGGGGCTACCACGGCGCCAACCGCCTCGGGGCCAACTCGCTGCTCTCCGCGTGCGTGGACGGGTGGTTCACGCTCCCCTACTCGGTGCCCAACTACCTGGCACCGCTGCTGGGCAAGCCGAAGCTCTCGCCGGACGACGACGTCGTGCGGGCCGCGGTTGCCGAGGCCGAGGCGGGCGTGCAGGCGCTGGTCGAGATCGGCGGCACGCAGGGCCCGGAGCGCTTCCACCGCCGGCTGGGCGACCTGCTGTACGAGAAGTGCGGGGTGACGCGCACCGCCGAGGGGCTGGCCGAGGGTCTGCGAGGCATCCAGGAGCTGCGCAGGGAGTTCTGGAGCGACCTGCGTGTGCAGGGGCGCCCGGACGGCTTCAACCAGGAGCTCGAGCGCGCCGGCCGCGTGGCCGACTACCTGGATATGGCCGAGCTCATGTGCCTGGACGCGCTGGACCGGGACGAGTCCGCCGGCGCGCACTTCCGTGAGGAGCACCAGACCGAGGGCGGCGAGGCCCAGCGCGACGACGAGCACTGGCTGTTCGCGTCCGCGTGGGAGCGTGCTGATTCCGGCGAGACCGGCGAAACGGGACCGCGCTACATCAGGCACCAGGAGCCCCTGGAGTTCCCCAGCGTCCCGCCCGAGACCCGCGACTACCGATGAGAGGAACATCCTCGTGAAACTCACGTTGAAAGTCTGGCGTCAGGAGTCCGGCGCCGAGGAGGGGCACTTCGAGGAGTACCTGCTGGAGGAGGTCGGACCCGAGTTCTCCCTCCTGGAGGCGCTCGACAAGCTCAACGACGACCTCGTTACCCGTGGCGAGGAGCCGATCGCGTTCGACTCGGACTGCCGCGAGGGCATCTGCGGGGCGTGCGGCGTGACCGTGGACGGCAGACCCCACGGCCCTCAGAAGAAGACGCCGTCCTGCCGGCAGCACCTCCGCTCCTTCGAGGACGGCGCCACCGTGCAGCTCGAACCGTTCCGCAGCGGCGCGTTCCCCGTGGTCAAGGACCTCGCGGTGGACCGCAGCGCGCTGGACCGGGTGATCGAAGCCGGTGGTTTCGTCTCCACCTCCGTGGGCACCGCCCCGGACGCGGACGCCATCCCGGTGTCCCACGAGTCCGCGGAGTGGGCTCTGGACCTGGCCGCGTGCATCGGCTGCGGTGCGTGCGTGGCGGCGTGCCCCAACGGCTCCGCCCAGCTGTTCGCCGGGTCCAAGACCATGCACCTGGCCACGCTGCCCTCCAGCCAGAAGGAGCGCAGCCGCCGGGCCAAGGGCATCACGCGTGCCGCCGAGGAGGAGTTCGGCCCGTGCTCGGTGTACGGCGAGTGCGCGGAGGTGTGCCCCGCGGGCATCCCGCTCACCGCGATCGCCGGGCTCAACCGGGAGAAGCTGCGGCAGGTGCTGCGCAACAAGGACGACTGACCTGGCCGCTTTCCACAACAGACGACGACGCTCGGTGCCCCTGGGAGGGTACCGAGCGTCGTCGTACTGGGCGGGTTCGCCGGGCGGGCTACATGGCGAGGTCGCCGAGGACCCACATCCAGCCCGTGCCCACCACGGTCCAGATGATGATGATGGCCACGGACATGATGAAGGCGACCTTGAACCACTCGGAGACCTTGACGTACCCGGAGCCGTAGACCACGCCGGACGGGCCGGAGGCGTAGTGGGAGATGGCGCCGAACAGGTTGCCGATGTAGCCGAGGGCGAGGGCCGCGAACATCGGCGGGGCACCCGCGGTGATGGCCGCACCCAGGAAGACGCCGTACATGGCGACGATCTGCGCGGTGTTCGAGGCGAACATGTAGTGCGCGTAGAAGTAGACGAGCGCCAGGATGGCAAAGGCAACAGCCCAGGGCATGCCACCGACGGCACCGGAAACCACCGAGCCGATCCAGGTGATGACTCCCAGGTTGTTCAGGTTCTCCGCCATGCCCACCAGGACCGCGAAGAAGATCAGGGTGTTCCAGGCGGAGCCGTTCTTGGCCATGTCGTTCCAGGTGAGCACCTTGGTGACCAGCAGCACCGCGATGCCGACGAAGGCCGCCGTGGTGGCGTTGACGCCAATGGCCGTGCCGAAGACCCACAGCACCAGGAGCAGCACAAACGTGGCCGCCATGATGATCTCACCGCGGGTCATGGACCCCATCTTCTGCAGCTCGCTGCGCGCCATGGTGGGTGCTTCCGGCGTGCTCTTCAGCGTGGGCGGGTAGACCTTCATGAGCAGCCACGGGACCACCGCCAGGCTCACGAGGCCGGGGATCAGCGCGGCCAGGGCCCACTGGCCCCAGGAGATGTGCACGCCGAGCTTCTCGGCGGAGGCCACGGCCAGCGGGTTGCCAGCCATGGCGGTGATGAACATGGCGCTGGTGATCACGTTGACGTGGGCGGCGGTGAACGTGAGGTAGGAGCCGAGCTTCCTGCGGGACTCGTCGGTGTCCGGGGTGGAGCCCTGGACCTCGGCGACGGAGCGGACGATCGGGTAGATCACACCACCCGCGCGGGCCGTGTTGGACGGGGTGGCCGGTGCGAGCAGGAGGTCCGTGACGGCCATGCCGTAGGCGATGCCCAGGGGCGATTTGCCGAGGACCCTGAGAAACATCAGGGCCACGCGGCGCCCCAGCCCGGTGAGCAAGAAGCCGTCCGCGATGAAGAACGCCGCGACGATGAGCAGCACCGCGGAGTTGGAGAATCCACTCAGCGCCTCCCCACTCTTGACATTCATGGCACCGGTGATCATGGCCGTGGCCAGACCGATCAGCGCCACCGACGGGGTGGGCAGAGGCTGCAGGATGAGCCCCAGGATGGTCGCGACGAAGATGCCGAGCATGTGCATGCCGCGGGGGTCCACGCCCTCGGGTGCCGGGATGAAGAAGATCACCGCGCCCACCAGCACCATCAGTCCGAACTTCCAGAGCATGGAGACGGTGTCCCGACTCATGGTTCTGGATTCGTGGGTGGAATCAACCTGATGGCCGGACATTTCTGCCTCCGAGTGTCGCTCCGGTGTGAGACTCTTCTCCCCTCAATTTTAGGCCCGTGGCCAGCGAAAATACGGCTCCTTGCTCATGGGCCCACGACCCGATACGTGTTTCCCGTCACTATTCATCGGGTGACCATGGGCAGGGGGTCAAAGGCCGGATGCGGGTCGGTTTTCAACCGCCCGTAGGTGTCGACGTCGAGGCGTTCTCCGTCCACCAGGAATTTCTGGCGCTGGGTTCCTTCTTTGACGAAACCAGCTCTTCTCGCGACGACGCCGGAGGCCGGGTTGTTGACGCGATGGCCGAGTTCGAGGCGCTCCAGTTCGCGCTCCGCGAGGGCCCACTCGGCGACCGTTGCCGCCGCCCGGCTCATGACTCCCCTGCCGCGCGCTCGGTCGGTCATCCAGTACCAGAACCACCCGTTCCGGTTGTCCTCGTCCACCGTGACGCAGACGAGGCCGATCAGAGCGTCGGAGTCGACGACGGCCCACGGTTCATGGGGCGAGTCCGGGCTCACGAGGCGGGCGACGTACGCCGACGCTTCCTCGGCCGAAGTGACCACG
The DNA here is from genome assembly GCF_031844145.1 of Kocuria sp. PD6. Taxonomy (NCBI): domain Bacteria; kingdom Bacillati; phylum Actinomycetota; class Actinomycetes; order Micrococcales; family Micrococcaceae; genus Kocuria; species Kocuria sp. PD6. Next base: position 7,361 of record NZ_JAUZUS010000011.1, on the reverse strand, counting down.
CCTTGACGGGCCATGTCGGGGTTGGAGGCGAAAGCCTGGTGAACAGCAGGGGCGTCCGACTGTCGCAATCTGCGAAGGAACAGGGCTTCATCGGGCACAGCAACATTCCTCACCAGTCAATGGTCGGACAAGCCTCGCGGGCTTCCCAGAGATGCGCCTTGGACGACGGCAGTAAAGTCACCTGGCACAGCCGATCCGAACAACGACAGTTCAGCCCGGCTCAGTAGTGGTAGCGAGCCTGCAAGATCACGAGATCCTCACCAGTCACGAGGTAGACGACCCGGTGCTCCTCGTTGATGCGCCGCGACCACGAGCCCCGCGCCCCGTACTTCAACTGCTCCGGCTTGCCGATGCCCTCGAACGGCTCGCGCAGGCAGGCATCGATGAGCAGGTTGATCCGTTTGAGGATTCTCCGGTCGGCGGTCTGCCAGTACGTGTAGTCCTCCCAGGCGGCCTCGTCCCAGACCAGCCGCATTCAGACGTCCCGAGACTGGCTGACCGACTCGTCGGAACGGTCGAGCTCGTGGACCTGGGTCTTCCCGACACGGGCACGATCGTAGGCGTCGAGCAGCCTGCGGGCGTTCGACGGCGACCGGAACAGGTAGGCGGTCTCCTGCCACGCCGCGTACTCGTCGGCAGGCATGAGCACCGCGTTGCCCTTCCGAGAGACGATCTCGACGGCTTCCTGGTCCTCGTTCACGCGCTCGATGAGCGGGAAGAGAGTCTTGCGGGCCTCGCTTGCGCTGATGGACATGGAGTACCTTCCCTACGTTGACTGGTACCTTTTTATGGTACCAGTCGACATCCTGGTGCGGTCCGCATGACGACGATCAGGCATGGGCTTCCTTCGCTGGGGACGTTGCCGACGCCCTCAGACAATTCGGCTCAGGCTGCTTCGTTCCTCAGGGGCCAAACAGGGCCAGGGGCACCACGGCGATACCATCCCGCCGCCGATAGGCGGTCGGACCCGTCGTGATGATCAGACCATCCACGAAACGTGATCCCAGCTGATCGCGCAGCCAGCGCAGGTGCTTGCCGTCGGAGTCGCTGACAGCCGCCGCGAGCTTCACCTCCGCCCCAACAACCCCGCCGTCGGGCCGCACGACCACGAGGTCCACCTCATGGTCGCCGTTGCGCGTCCGCAGGTGTGCGACGTCGACCTCCGCGGCCTGGGCAGCGACACGGACGCACAATGTCACCAACGATTCGAAGAGCGTCCCCAGCATGGAACCCGCCTGGGGACGAAGTGGCTCCCCTTTGCCGCCCAGCAGTGCGTCGGCGCCCAGGCCGAGGAGGCGAGCTGCCAGAGCAGGATCGGCCAGGTGGTGCTTCGGAGCCTGCCCGAGGCGAGTCATCGGACTGCCGGTCGGGGTCCAGGCCGGCACAGGGTCGAGAAGCCACAACGAGGCGAGCACCTGGCGGTAGGACTCGGCGGTCGCCCGTGCCGGCTTGTCGCTATGACCAGGGGTCGCCGCATCGAGAATCTGGGAGTAGCTCGCCGTCGTCGAAGTGGCGGAAGCATACGCTCGCAGCCAGGCCATCATGGCCTCCGGGCGACGGACCGCCAGGCCCTGCTCTGGCACGTCGCGCTCCACAGCATTGCGCAGGTAGGAGTCGAGCTGAAAGCCCCGGGCGCGGGAGCTCAGGCCGCGCATCCCCGGAAAACCCGAGGCGACGATTTCCTCCACGTATTCGGGCAGCCCAAGCGGTGACTCCCCCTGGATGGCATCACGTCCCACCAGAACAGCAGCCAGACTGACGGTCGGTGTGACCAGACCACGCTCGGCGAGCGTCATCGGACGCATGCGCAGGCGGCCGATCCGACCGGCTCCCGAGTGCTGCACAGTTCCGTCCTGCGGACTCGCACTGCCGGTCAGAAGAAACTGTCCGCCTGCGGCATCCTCATCTACAGCGCGGCGAACGACATCCCACACCTCCGGTACTTTCTGCCACTCATCGACGAGGAGCGGACGCGGGCGGCGGAGGATGATCTGTGGATCCGCTGAGACAGGCTCGCGAACGGCCTTGGAGTCCAGCTTTACCAACCCATCTGCCCGTTGTTCCGCCGTCGTGGTCTTGCCTACGGCCTTGGGGCCATCCAGTGCGAGGGCTGCTACCTCGCCAAAGAGGTCATCCAGCTCGAGGTCCACGATGCGACGGGTGTACGACATGCCTGAAGCATACCAGTAGCAGATGTGCAACTAGACAATACGCATGCTCTGAACTAGTCAGGACGCCGCAAATTTCTCAGAAACCCGGCCACCTTTATGGATATCGCGCTTCGACTACCTAGGGTCACGACCCACGCCCCCTTCACTCCAGTAGACCGGGGCTTTTGCAGGGATAGGTGACATCGAACTGTGCTGACCGAACCGCATGCAAGACGGCAGTTCAGGAGACGACCTCGATGACACCAAGTCCTCCTTGTCCTCCTTGCTCCAGGACCCTCAGCCTTCTACGTGTCAGCCCCGTGTGCGATGCTCAACATTGGCCAGCCAGAGACGGACGGAGACTCCATGAGCACCGCACCCGATACCCCAGCCTCGATCCCTGAGCACCTGCTCGAGACAATCACCGATGGCATGGACTTCCGCGACGACCAGAGATGGATCCCCTGGGCCTGGGGAGTCCTTGCCCGCGCTGGCGACGTCCCCGCGCAAGTTGATGAAGACGACCCCGATTACCCCCGTAGCCTCATGACGCTCGCGGCACTCGGCCGACTCTACGATCTTTTCCAGCAGGTCCTTTCAGGTCTGAGCGCCGATCTCGAGACGAACCCTGATCTGGTTGACGAGGTCCGCCCCGGTATCACAACCATCGAGCTCGCTCGCTACTCCGAGGCCGAAGGTGTCTTCGACACCGCGTGGCCCGAGACGGGCAGCGGGCTTCTACGAGAAGCCATCAGGACGCGGACTGAACAGATCAGTGCCCGCCTCGTAGAGCTTCTGGGTACCGCGCGTCTCTTCACATCCCTCTTCGTCACCGGGACGGCGACTGTCGCTATGGACGACGACACTGACGTCCCTGCGGACGCTCATTCACCGTCGGAGGATGCTTTTGACCGGTATCTCTCGTTAGTCGTCAATGATGACCCCACGGTGGACAAGCAGCGCACATACGAGTGGCTCAACGGCGACCTCGACCTCGGTTAACTCGTAACGATCAGCATTATCTGGTCGATCGCGTATATCCAAAAGTAGGGCAAGCTTAAGCGCCCTGGGTTTCGTTCCGGCCTACTTCTTCAAGGAGGATCGGAACGAAACCCAGGGCGCTTCATTCTTCCTGTTGCTACGAGAGAACGTCCTCGACCGCCAAACCTGGGGCACCCGGAAACCGCTGCGTATCGCGATCGTCACGTGGATCGAGCCGGCCTATCCCCGGCGCCGCAGGCAGGACCGCCTCGATCGATTGCCGCCGATCAAGTTCGATACCGTCATGACCAAAGCACTCAAATTGGTTGCCTAACCCCTGCCACTTTCTCGTGCAGCAGTCCCCCACGCCTCCTCGGCCAAGGGTTCGCGGTTTAGTTGCTCGCGGCGACGTCGCCAATCGGGGAGTTCCCGATCCATCAATTTCGTGAACCGCTCTCCGTGGCCCCGTTCAAGATAATGGATCATCTCGTGGACGACGACGTACTCCAGGCAGTCGGGGTGCTTCTTGGCGAGCTCGGCGTTGAACCAGATGTGCCGCGTCTCCCGGTTGCATGAGCCCCACTTCGTCTTCATGCGTCGAATTGTCCACTTCGGAACTGACAGACCCAGCTTGACCTCCCACGCGGCTATCACTTCGGGTAGGGCATGGCGTAGCTGCTGGCGGTACCACTGATCGAGGGCGACGCGGTGCCGAGCGCTATCGCCGCCCTCTGGGGTGTAGAGCACGAGCCGATCGCCGTCGATCTCGAAATGAGTGTCTCCGGGACGGTAAACGATCTTGAGGCGGTACCGGTTCCCCCAGACGTAGTGGGACTCCCCAGTAACCATCTCGCGCTCGGATTGCCGCTCGGCGTCCTTGAACTGTTGACGCTGCTGCTCGATCCACGGCAAGCGCTTGATAATGGCCAGCCGTACGGCATCGTCGTCGAGGCGAGTTGGAGCAGCCACTCGGACCCGGCCGAGTGGCGGGTAGACGCCGATGTGCAGGTTCTTGATGTCCTTGTAGATGACATCAATCTCGATCCCGCGGACGGTCAGGTAGGCGTTAGTGGTACTCATCGCGAGCTTTCACAAGGTCGAACAACTTGTCGAGACGGTCGAACCCATCAGGGAGTACCTGGGCGATGGCGCGTCGTACGTGCTTTTCCTTCATGGCATTACCGACCCAGTTGTGCGGCTTCGACGTCCGGATCGCGAAATCGACCTGGATCGGATGGGATGGGTCAGTGAAGTGGAAGTCCACCAGGGCGCGTTGCGCTCCGTTGTGCACCCACTCCGGGTACGCCTGGTCAGATCTTTTGCTGCCGAGTTGTTCCGCTGCATCAAGCAGTGACGCCAGGTACTGCTTGTAGTCGATTGCAGCCTTGCGGCGAGCCTCGAGGATCGAGTCGAGCAGGGTACTCATCTTGTCGTAGTAGGCCGGGTTGGTTGCATACTCATCGACGATCACCTTGCGCATGTTGTTCGTGATCGTTTCGGCGACGGCCTCGGGATCCTTTCTAATGCCGGGCGGCAGCTTGTCGATCACCCCAGCGCCAAGCTTGACGATGAGGTCGACGAGCCCGACGTTGTCGAACTCGGACACCACCTCGGAGTCGTCGGCCTGGATGTAGGTGTCGAGGAGGTGGCGCATACCGGCTTCGTACTGCTTGAAGTCGACATCCTCGCCAGCGCCGAGCTTGACTTCAGCTCTGACGTCAACGAAGTGGGCAACCTCGCGCTTAATCGCCTCAGCCTCGGTGTCGGTGTAGCCGGCTTCGGTCATCTCATTGGCAAGGTTGGCGAAACAGCGGGCGACGACAGTGACGGCCTTGTAGAAGGCGACACGCTTCTGCTCGTTATTTTTCAGCAACTCGCCATCGCCGTCGGTGGTCGCGAAGTAGCGCAAGTAGTCGACGGTGTTCTTCGGGTTCGATACCGGCTCTACGAGCGCCCGTACCGCTTCCAGCGCCTCGTCCAGATCCTGGCGTGCCTTCTCGATGCGGTCGGAGAGCAGACCCTCGATGTCCTTCTTCACATAACCGTCAAGCGCACCCGAGGTGTAGTCGGTGATCGCATCTTCGAGGGAGTTGAACAGGTCTTGGTAGTCGACGATGTAGCCGTAGTCCTTGTCGTCGCCGTCGAGTCGGTTGACGCGGCAGATGGCTTGGAACAGCCCGTGGTCGCGCATCTTCTTGTCGATGTAGAGGTAGGTGGCGCTCGGTGCATCGAAGCCGGTCAGCAACTTGTTGACAACGATCAGCAGGCGCATCTGGCCTGGATTCTCGACGAACTGCTTCTTGACCGCCTTCTCGAACTCCTCGACTCGGGTGACGGCGACGTCTTCCGGTTGGTCGAAGTAGTCAGCCAGCATCTTGCGGTAGGTGTCGTACTGGCGGATCTTCTCGGTCTTACCCTCGCCGGAGTTTTCCTTGGAGATGGCGCTGGCGTTGGGCACGTAGCTGGTGACGATGGCGCACTTGCCCTTGAAGCCACTGGCTACAAACAGGTCGTAGAACTTGCATGCTTGGTAGATGCTGGCGCCGACCAGCATGGCGTTGCCGCGCCCGTTCATCAGGCGGGGCTTGGTTTCCATGTCAAGCAGGATGTCGTCGACGATCTGCTTGGCTCGGGGCTCGCTGGAGACGACCTTCTGCATCGTGCCCCAGCGCTTCTTGAGTTCGGCCTTGCTGAGGTCGGTCATGCCCTTGGTCTTGATGTCAAACCACTGGTCGATCTTCTTCGGGCTGGTCAGGTGCTGGTCGATGTTGCGGGCTTCGTAGCGCAGATCAAGCACCACGCCGTCTTCGACCGCTTCGTCGAACTTGTAGGTGTGGATGAACGAGCCAAACGTCTCGATGCTGGTGGCCTGGTCGGCCTTCAATAGCGGCGTACCGGTGAAGCCGATGAACATGGCACCCGGTAGCAGCTGCTTCATGGCGGAGTGCATCTTGCCGGACTGGGTGCGGTGGGCTTCGTCGACGAAGACGAATAGGTTGCCCTTGACGGAAAAGTCCTTCGGGATGGAGGCGCTCAGCTCCTTGATGAAGTCACCTGCTGCCTCGTCCTGGTGCTTGTCGCTGTCAGCAGCGCGGAACTTGTGGACGAGCGAGCAGATGAGCCACTCCTGGCGCTTGTTGAGCGTGTCGATCAGGTCGGCGCCGCTCTTGGTCCGATAGATCTGCTCGTTGACACCCTTGAAGACACCCTCGATCTGCTCGTCGAGTTCGGTGCGATCGGTGATCAGCAGGACCCTCGCATCGTCCTGATGTTCACGGATCCACTTGGCCAGCCACACCATGGTTAGGCTCTTGCCCGACCCCTGGGTGTGCCAGATGATGCCGCCCTCGCGTTTGGCGATCCGTTCCTGAGCGGCCGTCACGCCGAAGAACTGGTTGTGTCGAGCGGTCTTGCGTACACCGGCATCGAAGACGGTGAAGTCGTGAATCAGTTCGAGGAAGCGAGCCTTGTTGCACAGTTGCAGCAGCGCGCGGTCAAGCGGACCAGCGACGTCGGACGGTTCCTTCCACGCCAGCCAGTACTTCTCGGGCGTGTCGATGACCCCATAGCGCAGCCCCTCGACGTCGTTACCAGCGAAGACCAGCTGCACTGTAGAAAAGAACGGCCGGATGAACTGCTTGTCCTGGTTGCCAAGCGTCTGCCGGATGCCTTCGGAGACACCGACATACGAGCGCTTGAGCTCAATGGTGGCGAAGGCGATGCCGTTGACGTAGAGCACGACGTCGGGCCGCTTGGTGTGCTGGCCGAGCACCGTGACTTCTTCGGCGATGACGAAGTGATTGGCGTTCGGATCGTTCCAGTCGATCAGCCAGACCGTGACCGTTGGGTCGCTGGCGCTCGGCTTCACCTTGATGCCATAACGCAGCAGTTCGTAGACCTCGCGGTTGGCTTCGTAGAGGTCATGGCCGGCGCTGACAGCTGCGGCCTTCTTGAGTTGGTCAATGGCGCGAGAGATTAGGAGGTTGGAGTAGCCGCGCGCCTTGAGGTTCTGGGTGAGCAGCGCCTCTTCGATGTTCGAGTTGCCCTGGCGGTACTCCCAGTTGCCCTGGTTGTCGTACCCGAGCTGCTCCGCGAACAGCTTGACGACGCGATCCTGCGTCTTGCGTTCGATCTGGCCGACGTCACTCACGCTGATGCCTCCATGGGTAGACGAACCCGGCCAGTCAGAAGTTGTTGCATCATGCCAGTCTTCATGGCGCGAGCTTTTGT